>JAJRUZ010000064.1 GCA_024277525.1 Caldifarciminota bacterium
ATTGCACCTCACCTGCACCTCTATTTTCGGTGCTTTGCCCCAAGGCATATATCAATAAGTCCATTATATTCATTTTCACCTCCCTTTTCTTAAAGAGGTGTTAAAAAATTATACAGGAAAAAATTTTATTTGTCAAGTCTTATTTGTAGATATTTACACACATCGTCACCATCATATTGAGTTTTTGAAAAGTTTTATATTAGTGCATTAAATATAAACCAAAATCTTTAGATAAAGTCAAAAAATTATGGAGATTTTCAAAAAATTAATGAAAAAAGAAAAAGATTTGAATCCGGTCTTGATTTTCACCCCTCTCGGTTTGTTTGAAATTCTGAAAAATTACTGAAAAAAACCCGATATTCTTAAAGCATCTTCAAAAATTCTCCACCACTTTTTACTCCACACGATAACCTTTAATACCTTCTGCCTTGCATGATTCACTATATAACCTACTGCTAAAAATACATAATACCTGAACTTTTGGGGGACTTCGTCCCCCAACGTTGAGGGGCTTCGCTCCTCAAACTCGCCGAGGATAATTCATAAAAATAAAAGATTTAAAATAATTTAGGGGGCTTGGGGGATTTTGTCCCCCAACGTTGAGGGGCTTCGCCCCTCAAACTCCCCGAAAATTTTTATTTTTGATAAAAATTCAGAGACAGCTCCGCTGTCTCGGGCTTTGCCCCTCAAACTCCCCGAATAATAAATAAAAAAAAATTAAAAACAGGGGGATTGGGGGACGAAGTCCCCCAACGAAAGGTGAAAAATTTTTACCCTTTTATTTGACTTTCCCTTTAAAATATGGTATAATTAAAAAATATGAAAATTTTTTATTTAAAGATTTGGGATATAAGTAAAATCAAGATTTTTTATCTCAAAATCCTTAAAAAACTGTCAAACATGGGAAAAAATGTAGAGTCAGGGTTTAAAAAATTCAAAAATTTACAAATTTTTGCTCAAAAATGAGAAACCTGGGATAAATAAAAGTGTTATAAATAAAGAATTCTCTAATTTCTTATTTCAGTAGAATCAACTTATATTTTGTTTTATTTGTTCTTATAAAATATATCCCTTTTTTAATTTCACTTTTTCTTCCTGATATTGCGAAAATCTTTTTATCTTTTAAAAACTCACACAATTTTTTATCCTGGTTGAATATCACAAATGATTTAAATTCAGGAGGCGAATCCTGTATTTTTATAAAATCTTCTTCGATGCCAACATTAAGCAGTGTATCAACAAAGATTCCGCTTATATCCCATGTTGAATTTAACTTTGAATAAACAAGAATGAATCTCTTTCCATTAAATTCACTCTTTATATCTTTTTTAGAACCTGGTGTCATAACGACCGGTTTCTCTAAAATAAAACCTTGATTAAATTTATAAACTCTACCCCAAATGGTGTCATTTCTTATAAAAAAGAAATAAACTTTCGGATAAAGAACATAAAAATCAAAATATTTAACATTTCTTAATAAAAAAGAATCAACGGAGGTAACTATATAAAGATTTGAATTATCGGAGGCTGTAACAAAGTAATCACCCGCATTGTAAAAACTCTTTGTGTAAGTTAAATATTCCAAACTCTCATACCTTGCTGATACCGTATCAAAAGGAAAGTCTTCTTTAAAGACAAGGACAAAAGATGTATCTCCGGGAATATTTTTAAATATATAAAGGGTGTCATCAAAAGGAGCATTTTCCGAAGTGTCTGCAATGAGGAAAATGTAAAATGAAGAATCGGAAGTATAAACCGAAGGACAGGAAGAGTAATAATAAAAAGATTTTTTCAAAATTGCCTTTTCAATAAAAATTGTGTCATACATAAATTTATAGGATGAAGCAAAAGATGAATAGTATGTCCCTTGTATCGGGTCTACGAGATAATATCTTGAAGGAGAAATAAAGAATGAATCTGTATTATCAAAATAATAATTTTCTTCGGGTCCTATATAATACTCATAAGGATACAAACCGTATTCCGCTGTGTGTAAATTTTGGGAAATTTGGAATGAAAATTCATTATTTGTATATACAAAAGGTTTATACACAATATTTGAATAATAACCTAAATTGAGTGGAATAGAATCTTTGTAAGTTACCATATAAGAGACAGCACCTGTTTGAGTGTCTATAATTGCAACTCTCGGACTCTTATATACTTTATAAGAATCGGGATCAGGATTCAAATTATTTCTCTCAATATAAAAGGAGTCCATTAAGATACCATAAGAATCAAAAAGTGCAAGCTTTATTCCGCTGTCGGTTTCAAAAACCATGAAAAATTTATCACCGAAATTCTTCACATAAGGACGAACATCATTTAAAGGGGAACGGACCAAGGAAAAACAAATAAACAAATTTAAAAAAATCATAACATTAAATGCATAATAAAGGATTTGAACCTCATTTTATTTTTATTATTTTAAAGATTTTTTTGTCCGCTTTTAAAAAATATATTCCTTGTAGAAGCGACTTCGGATTCACGATTAATCTGCCTGTAATGTTGTAAATTTTATAATTTCGCGATAAGGATATTGTTCCTGCAATGGTAGGGAACAGGGGTCGGGGATCAGGGAGCAGAGGATTTTCGCTTATTCCTGTTCCGTCCCATTCAAAAAATTTCGTTTCATCGTTTCCCGAATAAATTATCTCATTTATTCCGTTTCCGTCAACATCATAAATTGCTATTGAGCCCGCGGAGTCAATGCGAATGGAATCCCAGACATAAAAATCATTGTTCCCTTTCGCCTTTAATATCCTTATCCATGGGTTTGTCATTAAAATTGCTTCCGGTATCGAATCATTATCTATATCTCCTGATGCAGAATAGCCTTGACTAAAAATGGAGTTAATAGAAAAGTAGAAAGTGTCAATGATTTCATAAGTATTGTCTCCTATTGATTCAAATATGAAAACCTCAAATTTACCGTCAGGAACTGTAAATCCTTTAACAACAAATTCGGGCTTCCCGTCCTGATCCGCATCATTGATTGTAAAACAATCAAATATATTTGCTGTGGGAAGCTGTCTGTTAACTATTAAGGGGACATAACTATCATTACTGTCACTTTCAAAGACTGAATATTGCCCATCTATTGTACCGTATACAAATTCATTTAAACCATCTGAGTCAAAATCCCCGAAAGCCACTGTAGAATTGAAAGTTTCCGGTGATTCAAATTGATATTTTATTAAATAATTGTTGTCTTCTATACACTCATAAATAGTAAAATTTATATAATAATTAACTCCTGTTCCACCTGCGGGGTATATAATCTCCGGAAAAGAGTCCTTGTCTATGTCATAAACACTTAAAGGGATTAGTATTACAAACTGAGTATCCCTCCACACTTCGTTCATAGGATATGAAAAAGAATCAGGGGATTCATAAACAGAAGGACCTACCGCGGTTCCACCGAAGCCACGTTTCGTTACCAAATCAAAAAGTCCGTCAAGGTCAAAATCTCCTATACCCCAAACATTCCCCCATTCATATATTGTGTCCTTCCACTCATAGTTATATAAGGTATCAAGTTCCAATATCACTCCGTAAAGGAGATGACGAACCAAATCCGTTCTATGGAAAATTAAATCAATGTTTCCGTCTCTGTTAAAATCTCCTACAAGAATCTTTCCGTCCCCCTCGTAAATGCCCATATTTATGTACCCTTTTTGAATAAATCCGGAGATTAACAAAATTGATAATAAGTTTATCATCCTTTCTTTCTGTTTATCTTAATTTTATTATTTTTCTCTTTATCCGTTTTCCAGTGTCCCTATCCCTGATTATCAATATGTAAGAACCGGAACCTTTATCAAACGGAATCACCGATTTTTCCTTTACCCATCCTTTATATACTTTCCTTCCAGTAATATCAAATATCTCGATCTCCGATTTTTTAAAAGGAATATTCAAAAGTCTTATTTTTCCGTCTTTTATAAAGGAAGGAATAATAAGTTTCATTTTGTTTGTCTTCGCAAACTCTTGGACACCGGAGGAAGCATATTCTTCTGTTTCAGCATATTCATATTGATAAACATAAATAGCTCCGATTGTCACATAATCTCCTTTTTTGTTTTCAAAAACAACTTCAATTTTTCCGTCATCTTCATAATAAGATTCGGGAATAAAAATATCAACCGTTTCGGGTTCAAATGCACGGTATTTTATCATTTGTATCATCTTTCCGTCAATTTTAAGTTTTGCTTTCCACAAATCACATCCATGAGACATTCCGTTGCCTGAATTTTCAGATTCATGATAAGCAATTATTCTTATTTGATATTGATAACCGGGTTCAAGAGGGAATTCATATTTTAATGTGTTAATGCCTGCGTCAACAGGAATTTGCCATTCAGTGAAGAATGTGTCCCTTTGAATAAGATAAGGAGGAGGAATCTCTAATCCTCCGAGCGAAGTAAGGAAAGGAGGAGGCGGTTGCCATTTTAAAATTCTTATTTTCTTAAATTTTATCTCATAGGGCATTTTATTCCCTTCAAGCCATATCACATAAAGGTCATCAAATAAAAATGTTATTCTTGCTTCCGCATGAGGATAAAATGACCTTATCTCAAGCGTCTGACTTATATTAACAGCAGGTTCGGTAGGTGATGTTCTGTAGAAAACATCTCCTTTCGGAATAATATCATCCGCAATAAGCGGTTTTTCAACATAAAAAGTATATAATCTTTTTGAATTTACAGGGTATAGGGATTTACTCATTAAAGAACGGGAAAGATTTGTCCATGTAAAATTTTCCGGGGTTTGCCATATGAACTTTGATGCTTTATAAATTTCTTCAATTCCGAAACGATTTTTTCTTTGCCATACGATACAAACGCGGTCCCCGAAGATTTCTACAGAAGGATGATATGCATTATATCCCGCATTATCAAATACTTCCTTCCATATCGTCCATTCCGGGTTCCCTATCTTTCTTTCACCGTAATATATTGTATCTTCGTGTTGCCAGACTCCGATAAGCACGGGAACGACTTGATTATTTATAGACAATCCCGAATAGGCAATTGAAGGAAAATCAAGATTTTTCATTTCATGAAAACCGGAAAAATCAACTGTCCTTTCTTTTTTATTTAAAGGATTATCAAGGGGAAAAGATATTTCTTTTATATAATTTTGCGGACCATTCGCACGGAGATAAAGTCTTACAAGGATATGAACCGTATCATAATCCGTAATAGTCATTGAAGGATGTTGAGGTATAAAAGAACCTATTATGTAAGGAAATGTAAAGGAATAGGTATTCCAATTGCCTGAAAAGTCCTTTTTGCTGAATAATAAGAATTTATCATCCGTCCATGCAACACACGGATTACCGTTTTTATCCAAGGCAATCACCGGGAATTTTCCTTTGCCGAGATTTGTTATATTTTTGGGTATTTTGAAAGGAGGAGAAAGTGTATAATAATAAACACTGTCATCAGAGGTATATACAATGTGTAAAATATTATTTACCGCATCTCTTACCATGTGTTTATTTCCGTTAAAAGCAAGTGCCGTTGAATCGTCTATTAAAGCAATAGGAAAACATTCTTTAATAAAAGTAGGAACCGTGTCAACCGGTATTTTTGACCAATCCGAAGATTTGTATCTGAGAGGTTCTTCGGAAGATGTTCTTATTTTTTCTATTAAAAAGTATTTTGTTTTACCGGGAAGGGAAATTGTATATCCCGGAGGAGGAACCGAGGGTCGGGGTACAGGCTCATGACCCCATCCTCTTTTCCACCATAAAACCCAGGTTCTTAAACCCGTTTTTAAATCCTCAAATTCAAAAACCTGAACAGAATCATGAGGAATCTTTCTATTGATATTCTTATTTAACAGATTATCTTTTATCTGAATATAAGCCCAATAAAGGGCTCTCGGAGTTAAATTATGTCTGACTAAGGCATGAGTGGGTAATGTATCGCTTCCAAAAGTGTAAAATGAGAAATACACAATCAAATCTATTCCCCCTCTCGGATCAACGCTTGAGCCTGCTGAACTTGTTATTAATTTTTGAAGATAGGAAGCCTGAAGAAGAGGGGAGCAAACTTTTTTCTCATTCCACTCCGCATAACCGCTATTAAGGGCATCCCATCCTATTACACCGATTTCTGTCAAAGAAATATTCCTTTCTTTTACATCATATTTATCAAAGAGATATCTTACATCTCCCATACTTTCTTCAAAGGCTATATCGTCAAATTCAACAAACTTATCTTCACGTTTTCTCACCCCGTATCCTCCGTTTCCGTAAGGATGTAAGGAAACATAATCACCTGCATTCACTTCTCCGTAAGTATTTTTCAGAAATTTAAACATGTTTTCAAGATATGAAAGTCCGGCATCCCTATATACACAATGTTCACTTCCATAAGTAGGGTCCCACCACAGGCTCACAGCGGAAAGATAATGCAATTTGGCATCCGGATCAACATATTTAATCACCGATTCGGCTACCGAAGCATATCTTGCATACAAAGCTGCCAGCCCGTATTCAACCTCATCCTCTCCGTCTCCGGGAGGAAAAAACTCATCATAATATCCAACTGCAGGAACTCTCCATGTTCCCACAGCATTAACTTCACCCTGTAAATCCCAGTGCTTAATTTTATCTTTATATCTATTAACAACTTCATAAACAAACCTTGCCCAGTAATTATCCGGATTTATTTGCCCGTTTATAAAAACAGGCTCAAAAAGATTCTGAGGGGAAAATAAGAGAAAGCACCTGGCCGATCACCACAGGGAGCATAAGAAGGGTCATAGTCAGAACGTCGTTGCCAATACTGTCCGTCTCTGAACCCTGGAGAAGTTGAAGCCCATTTTGGAGTGTGAATTAAAATCGGAATTTCCTCCACTCCGAAATATTCTGCAAGCCACATAAGAGAATCCAAAGGAATTTGCCAACCATTTTTGCCATATTCTGGTATCCATCTTTTCTCAGTCCAATTCCAGTCATTAGGACCAAATGTTTGTACACCAAGCCAATGCCATCCGCTTCTTTCAAAAGGAATTCCTGCACGCTGAACAAGGTTTTTTAAAATACTCCATCTATCTTTCATGTTGTAAATAGCATTCAAATACAATTCAACCCCGAAATACTCCTTACCGACCCTTCTTATCCCGTATACCTTGGCAACAAGGTCTTCCTGAGGTCTGAAAGGTTCTGTAAGGAAACCGTAAGAATAAACATCATAACTCAAATAAACCCCGAAAGACCTTCTTGAACTTAATTCCAAAATAAATTTCTTTCTTTTTTCAACAGGAACGGGTGGTGCAAACTCAAACCTGACCCATGTTTTCTGTCTTGTAAAAGGAACAAATACCGTTGATATCCCTAAAATTTCTCCTTCCTCATTAATGATTCTCAATTCAATCCTTCCCCTTGCTTTCAAAAGAACTTCTGCATAAGAAATTGAATCACAATTTGCAGTAATTCTCTGGCTTACAACCCTTGTAATGACAGAGTCTTTCACACTCAAAACTTTATAAACAGGTGTCAATAAAAAAATCATTAACACCCACATCTTTTACCTCCAAATCTGTATCTTTTTTACATAACTCCTTTTATTTTTTAAAATTAAAAAATAGGTGCCGGGAAGGAGACTTTTTTCTTTTATTTCACCTTCACCCCTCAATAAACCGAAGTTTCTTATTAATTTACCTGATACATCATATAAAAGAGCTTTATAAGAACCCAGCTCAAAATCATAAATTATTTCTAATTTTCCTGAATGAGTGAAAATTCTTAATTCTTCTTTAGTTTTTTTATACTCTTCTGATATAGGCGTGCTATAAAGAAAAAAAATATCCAAAAAATTAAAATATCCCCCTTCTACAATATAAATA
>JAJRUZ010000065.1 GCA_024277525.1 Caldifarciminota bacterium
TCCTCATTCACATTCAAAAATTCCTGAAGAGTGACACCACCGATTGCATAAATCTTCTCCCTCACAACTCCAGCATATAATCCGAACCTTGCCGTCGGCATCGGAGCACGCGTATCCCACGCCGAATCCGAAGTAGAAACCGTCTTCGGTGAAAGTACCTTTTCAAACTTCTCCCCGCAATTGACCATCACTATTAAACCTAAAATTATTACTACTACATTCTTTATTTTCATAAAAGATACCTCTTTTTTAAAAGGGATTTGAACCCCCTTTTTATTTTCTTTTTTCCACTTATATAATACCAGAAATTTATCAATTTGTCAAGTCTATGATTTTTCAAAAATAACACATCCCAAATTTGCTGGTTTCTCCATTTAAAATAATTTGAATTTTAATATTTATTTATGAATAATATCATTTTTTGATTTCTTGGGTGTCCCCAATCTCCAATATAATGAAATTCATAATTTAATTCTTTTGCCAAATAAACAAAAATATGGGGAGAATAATGAAAGGGGTCCCTATAAAGATAAGTCAAAGCACCGTGAGGTTGTTGAACCTCTGGAGGACTTGTATATAAATTATCTACTTCAAATATGGTAGCATAAAATTTTCCATTCTTTTTAAGGACCTTTTTGAGATTTTTTAAACACAGAATTATATAGTTAAGTGAAATATGTGTGAATACTGATACTGCTATCGCATAATCAAATTTGACTCCAAATTTATCAAATTTAAAAATCTCACTTACTAACAATTTTGGATTTTTGTAAATGAGTTTCTCTCTTTTCAATTCTTTTTTTCCCGCATTTATAAGTTCTCTATCTTTATCTATTCCCATATAATGTCCTTCTTCTAAATATCTTATAAAATGGATTCCTCCTCTTAAGCTTCCACACCCTATATCTAATAAGAAATGATGAGGTAAAAGTCCCTCTTTTTTAAGGAACTCAAATTGTAATTTACCTATTTCTTCCCACAAACCACCTACTGCCTCCCTATGCCAATAGGGATTTATAAGTTTGTATAAGGGGAACCTTATAATAGTTTGGTATTTTATTTTTCTTCTTATAAAATCAGGTACCAAAATTCTAAATTTATCCATTAATTTTCTCATAATTTTTATTTTAAGCTTTCACGTCCACCTATTTCAAAATTTATTAAAATTTTACCTTAAGTTAATAAGCATAATATTATGGATTTTTCCCACTATATTACCTTCTTGTTGAATTTCTTTAAAATATGAGTAAAGAGAGGCAATTCTTGAAATAGGAATTTTAAAAAAGAAAAATATTTTAAACCTTCCTTTGGGCAAATTTTTGTAAATATTACATAAATTTAAAATTACTTTCTATAAGAGAGTGAAGGAAAGCACCGATTTTTTCATAGGTATAATTTTCTAAGATCTTCTTTCGAGCTAATTTTCCCTTCTTTTCTAAAATTTTAGGATTAAAATATAAAAAACTGAGTATTTCAGCCAATTTTTTTACATCGTTAGGAGGGAACACAAAACCGCAGTCTTCTAAAAGTTCGGGAATATCTGAAATTTTAGACGCAACCACAACTTTCCCCATTGCCATTGCTTCCATCAGCTTCATAGGAACTTGCGCATACGCAAATGGAACTGGTCTTTGTGGTAGCACAATTACATCTGATATATTTATAAAGGAAGGAACCTCTCTCAAAGGTCTAATAGGAATAGGAATTAATCTTTTTTTATATTTCCTTATCAAAAAATTACAATAGTCATCATTCGTCATTCCCACGATCATCAATTTCATATTAGGATTGTCAAGCCTATCTAAAGCTTCTAATACTACTTCCAATCCTTTATGAGGCTTCGGAAAACCTATAAAGCCTATAACGAATAGATTTGACGGGATATTAAACTTATCTCTCCAAGCTTTAGCATCATATTTAGAAGGGTCAAATATTGAAATATTTTGAGGGTGTCGAAGCAAAACTCCGCCGAATCTTCTTTGTAAAAATCTGGAGCTTACCGTAATTATATCTGCATATTTAACACATTTCTCCATTAAATAAAGCATGGAAATGAGAGGTAAAAGTTCTATTCTTTTGAATTGAGGAAAATCTCTTGGTTTTTTTAAGAAATAATGACTTTTTATGGGTAAAAATAAACCTAACTCCCAATCATCAATATCAAGAATAAGAGGCTTTTTATATTTCTTTTTTAAATAAATTCCGAAACCAAAACTTGTAATAATAGGTTTAAAGGCGTATAATATATCTCCTTCCACAAGGTTTTCTAAATCTTTAAATATAGAAAGTATTTTAATTCCTGATTTTTTTACTTTAATCCATTTATATTCAAAATCTTGCGGGTCCTGAGATTTCCATAGATTACTGCCTAACATAGGACCCACAACCTCAATTTTATAATATCTTTCTAAGGGCTTCAGCACAATATACGCACGATTAATCGCAGCACTTGAAAGATCAGGTATTAAAGCTGTTATTTTTTTCATTTTTTATTTTAATTATATCATAAAAAAAATTATATAATTATAAAAATCTACAACAAAAGCGGCAGGATTGTACAGCAAATCAAAAATTTACCAGGGGGAATATATTTCATAAAAAAGCAAGGGAGGACGGTAAAGCTTATCTCCATCACCCGTTGAAATATTCGCCTTATACAAATTCTTTAAAAAATTAAATAGATTATAAATCTTGACTTTCAAATATTCATTAAAATATTATTTTTAAAGTTATGAAATTCAGATGTATAAAATGTAATTTTGAGCCTCTGGTAAGAAGGGAAACATATTATTATTGTAAAAATTGCTTAAATAAATATTCTATTAAATTTGAGATTCCCATATTTCTGAATCTGGATAAACCGTATTTGATAAAAGAAATTAAAGGAATGCAAATAGAAACTGGATTAGCAAATATTCCGATTAAGGAATTTCTGATAAGAAGAGTAGAGCATGTTAAATCATGGGAAGAATTGATAAATGAAAATAATAAAAAAGGATTTAACTATTATGAAATGGTAAAAATTAATTTTGATAGAATTCTTTCGATTTTAAAATTAAAAGGAGATGAAAAAACTTTAGAAATCGGATGCGGTTCCAGTTCATATATACTGAAAAAATTACAGATGATAGGATGTGAAGTATGGGGAGTTGACATATGTTTCAGACTGGATAAAAATAATAAAATTTACAAAAACTTAAACTTGGTTGTTTCAGACATGAACAACTTGCCGTTTTCTTCTTCGTCATTCGATATTGTATTTGCTTCATCCTGCATCCATCACACCCCTTACCCTCTTATAACTTTCAAGGAAATAAATCGGGTCCTTAAAAAAAACGGCAAATTTATAATGCTGAATGAACCCACATGGGGGATTCTTAAATCCTTGAGTAAGCCACCATCGGAAACTCCGAGACATTATCTCATTAATGAACACCGATTCAGTGCGATTAAATATCTTTATTTTCTTAAAAAAGCAGGATTAAAAGTTAAATTTTTATTCCCACCTTATATAGAAAAGAAACTGAATGAAGGTGATTTAGATAATTTTAGGTTTGGGAAAATAGGCAAATTAATTTCTGTTTTTTTTAAAGACAAATTTTTAAAAAAATTTTTAATCAAATTTTCTCCCTTACCCGCCTCTGTTATTTTCGGGATGGGAATTTCGGTACTGGCAACAAAAAAAGAAAATTAAAATTTTTTATATTCCGTCCTCAAATTCTCCTTTTTCTTTGTCCGCAAAGGGAAAATCTTTTATTTCCCTGTTTTCAACAATTCCTCTTCTTCTCATAAAAGCGGGTTCTTCCTCGTCACCGTTTTCCTGAAATTCCTCAAAATCAAAAGTTTTAAAAGGTCTGAATACAGACTCCTTTTTCTCCGATGCCTCAGGAATTCCGGCAGCAATTACAGTAACTTCAACCTTACCGTCCATTTCTTCGGAATAATCAAGACCGGTTATAATCTCGGTTGCATCCGTATCTGTCTCATTAGATACAAAATTCATTATCTCTTGAATTTCCCTCATGGTAAGGTCGGTTCCACCTATTATATTCAAGAGAATTCCCCTTGCATTTTTAATTCCCATCGAGTCAATCAGAGGGGAATATATCGCCTCCCTTGCAGCATCCTTTGCCCTATTTTCACCTTCTCCGACACCTATTCCCATAACGGATTTTCCTCCGTATTTTAAAACATTTCTCACATCCGCAAAGTCAACATTTACATATTGCGGTTTTTGAATCACATTAACTATTCCCCTTACTGCTTGAAAAAGTACTTCATCCACCTTTTTAAATGCATCTTTAAAAGGTAAAGTCTCATTTCCGTTTTTTAAGAGCCTATCATTGGGAATGACAATATACGAATGGACATTTTTTTTGAGTTCATTCAGTGCACTGAAAGCCTTCCTCTGTCTGGGAACACCTTCAAATGTAAAGGGTAAAGTAACAACAGCACATGTTAAAACATTAAGTTCCTCTTTGCACAATCTGGAAATAATAGGTATTCCACCGCTTCCTGTTCCGCCCCCCAGTCCTGCGGACAAAAATACCATATCAGCATCTTTTAAAAGATTTTTAAGTTCCTCAATAGATTCCTCTGCTGCTTTTTTCCCGATTTCAGGGTCTCCCCCTGCACCTTGCCCTTTTGTAATGTTCTTTCCGAGCTGTATCTTCATATTCACCGGTATTTTATCCAGAGCCTGAATATCTGTATTTGCAACCACAAGCTCCACTCCTTCAAGTTTTTTTTCAGCCATGTATCTTATTGCATTTGAACCGCCTCCTCCGATTCCCACCACCTTTATTTTTGTAGTTTTAAAGGCACTTTCGTTTATTTTAATCATAACGCACTCCCTTTATATAAATTTTTAAGGGGATAGAACCCTAAAAGTTTTCAATAAAGTTTTTAATTTTTTTAAACAAATTAAAAAATCCGCTTGCATTTTTTCTTTTAATTCCGTATAAATCGGATAAATATTCACTTCTTATAACTTGACCGACTCGCAAAGCACCGAGTGCCGCGGAATAGGAAGGATCACTTATTATATCGGTAGAGAGCCCCTTAAAATTTTTCGGCTTCCCTATTATACAAGGGGCATCAAATATTTCTTCCGCAATGCGTGTTATGCCTTTTAACTTGGACACTCCCCCTACAAGCACAATCCCTGCTGCAAGTTTATTTAAAGGTATAATTCTTTCTATATGCCATTTTACCTTTTCAAACAACTCCTCTACCCTTGCGGAAATAATCTCCGAAATAAGTGAAATCTTTATTCTCTTAGATGGTCTTTCCCCGATTCCTTCAACTTCAACCTCACCCGCATCCTCTAATTCAGGAGATATATTTCCGTAAATTTCCAATAATTCCCTTGCTTTTTTACTCGATATTCTGAGTCCTCTGATTAAGTCATTTAAAATATACTTACCTCCTCCTATGAATGAACCTGCATAAATCAAAGAACCCTTATTCCATATAGCAGTATCAATGGTTCCCATCCCGATATCCAACAAAATTACACCCTGATTTACTTCCTCTTCCTCAAGAACAGCAAAAGAGGAGGCGATCGGAGAATAAATAAAGTTCTCTACCCCGAAGTTTGTTTTAGATACCACCTTCCTTAAGGTATTTAATATATTTCTTTTTGCCTTCAAAAGGAAAGATTCAACTTCAAGTTTTGTACCTATCATCCCCACCGGTTCTTTAATACCTTTCTGGTCATCCACAGTATATTCATTCGGATGCACATATATAATTTCTCTTTCACCTGTATTTGCTCTCTGCATAGCAGTCATAATCACTCTTATCCTATCATTCTCCTGAATTTCACCGTCAGGGTCTTTAACAGGCACAAACCCTCTCACCGTTTCGCTCTCTACATAATTACCACTTATTGTCACAAGAAGCGGGGTTTTTTTCTTCGGAATATCCCCCTTCAGTTTAAATGCCTCGTTAACAGCAGTATACAATGAATTGGCAATCTTCTCGATATTTTGAATAACTCCTGATTCTATCCCTTCGGAGGGTATCTTGGGAGAGTATCCTTCAACTTTTATATCACCCTCATCAGGAACCCCGAACACCGAAACAACCTTTGAAGTTCCTAAATCAACACTAACGAGTCTTGTTTTGTCCATAAATAAAACCTCCTTCTAAAAACGAAATTAATTCCAAATTAAAACTATCTTTTTTATTAATGTTTTTTAAAAGGTATTTCATTTTTTTCTCCCAAGTTCCGAGACCAAAAGTGATTTTCTTTCCATCATGGGTGTAAATTTTTATTTTTTTATAATCCGCAGACTTTATTCTTTTGTAAAAATCAGGGTATTCTGTTTTTATCAAATAGAGAAGCTCACACAAGGGATAAAGTGCCGAATTCATTTTATAACTATCAGGTTGTATGTCATTATTTGAAATATACGGTAAATTGGAAAATGAATCCTTTGCGGTTTTTAAAAGATATCCTGATGAATAAAGAATATTTCCTTTTCTGTCTTTTGCTAACGGAATGCCGTAAATTAAAACTTTTCCCTCTTTTATTTTTTTGAAACCGAATAAAAATAACAGAATAAGAATAAATTTTCTTTTGCCCTTCATTTTAAAATCTCCTCGGCATAAAGCAATTCCCTTTCGAGTATAACTCTAAATTTTTTGTAAACTCTTTCAATGCCTATATTTATTAACTCTTTTATATCTCTTGAAGTTGCGTTGCCTTTATTTACAATGAAATTTGCATGTAAAGTGGAGAACATTGCTCCGCCTACTGTATAGCCTTTTAATCCTGCTTCATCAAGTAATCTACCTGCTGAAACCCCTATCTTCGGATTTTTAAATACGCAACCCGCGGAGGGCATATTAAGGGGCTGAACTTTTCTCTTTTTGTACAACACTTTTTTTATTCTCCTTTTTATTTCAATTTTATCCATTCTTTCCAGTTTTAAATAGACACTTATTATGATGCCTTTCGTATACCCTTTTCTGTATCCGTATTTTATATCTTCCTTTTTTATTCTTTTAAATATTCCCTCTTCAATTACGAATATTTCCTGAACAAAATCAAATATCTCTTTCCCCATACTTCCGAGATTCATTCTCACTGCCCCCCCTATGGTTGCAGGAATTCCTACAGTAAACTCAAGTCCCCCGAATCCTTTATCCGAAAGTTTTTTCAATAAGAAGGGGAGTTTGACTCCCGCATCCGTGATCACTCCATCATAAGTCAGCATAAAATTCCTGAATTGGGAGAAAGAAACAACAAGAGCATCAAGGTTTGAATCGGGAAATAAAATGTTGGAGCCTCCTCCGAGAAACAGAACTTTTATTCCCCTTTTATCCGCAAAATAAATTGCCTCCATCAATTCATCAACATCTCTTGGTTCCGCATAGAATCTGGCAATGCTTTCGATTCTTAAAGAGTTTTTATCCTTCAAGCTTACTTTTTCTTTTATAAAATTATTTACCATTGATACCTTCATATATCTCCTCCACAATTTTGTATACATTCCCTGCTCCGATTGAGCACAGAAGGTCTCCTTTTTTTATAATTTGCATAATTTTTTTATCAAGATTTTCATTACCATCATATACCTCTTTTTTGAATTTTTGTTTCAATTCATTCAAGATTAGGAGATGTGAGACACCTTCTATTTCCTCCTCACCTGCAGGATAGATGGGTAATACAAATACAATATCCGCAAATGATAAACTCTCTGCAATTTCCCTCCAAAGGTATTTTGTTCTTGTATATCTGTGAGGCTGAAAAACGGCAATTATTCTTCCCTTTTTCCAGAAATTACGAACGGTTTTTATAAATTCCCTTATTTCGGTAGGGTGATGAGCATAATCATCTATGAGTCCTATCCCGTTTTTTTCTCCTTTAAATTCAAATCTTCTTTTAACTCCTTTAAATTCCTCAAAAGATTTTTGAATAATAAAAAAGGGTATTTTCAGAAAAAGTGCTACTCCTATCGCAGCCAATGAATTCATGATATTATGTTTACCCGGAATATTTAATTTTATTTTACCCATATCTTCTCCTTTAAAAAGGACTTTAAATTCACTGCTTTTTTCATAAAGTTTTATCTCCTTTGCCCTAATATCAGCATCTGATTCAATTGCGAAACTTATTTTTTTTCTCGGTATTTCATCACAAATTTTTCTCAGTCTTTCATCGTCCGAGGAATAAACAATCCCTCCATAGAATGGAACTTTCAACATAAATTCTTTAAAAGCCATTTCAAGGGACTCTATACTTCCGTAAGCATCCAAATGTTCCATATCAACATTTGTTATAACACCAATACTCGGAAATAAATGGAGAAAAGACCTATCAGATTCATCAGCCTCTGCGACAAGGAATTGTCCCCATCCTATAATTCCACCCGTATCCATGCCTCTTATTATACCTCCCACAATGGTTGTGGGTTCAAATCCCGCATCTTTAAGTATATTTGAAATCATTGTTGTTGTGGTAGATTTACCGTGAGAACCCGTAACACATATTGAAAATTTTATTTTGGTTAATTCTGCTAACATCTCTGCCCTTCTTATCACCGGTATCCCTTTCCTTTTTGCTTCTCTTATTTCTGTATTATCCTGAGGAATTGCGCTTGAATAAACTACAAGATCAGAATCATTTATATTTTCTTTTTTATGCTCATAGTAAATTTTTATACCCAATGTTTCGAGTCTCTTCGTTGTTTCGGTTCTCCTTATATCACTTCCCGTAACCCTGAATCCCATTAACTTCAAAACTTCAGCAAGTCCGCTCATACCCGAACCTCCTATACCGATAAAATGTATTTTTTTAATTCCGCTTAATACAAATAACACTCCTTACCTCCTTTTTAATTATTTTTTTCCAATCCGGCAATTCTTTAAATTCTGCCTTTCTGAAAAGTAAAGAATTTATTGCTTTATCAAGGTTATGTATGTTGAGTTTACTTTCTTTGATAATAACAAAAGTTCCCATCTTGGCAGCAAAAAGGGCATTGTAATACTGATGATTATCTGCTGCATACGGATAGGGAATAAGTATTCCTTTTTTTCTTAATTTTAATAATTCAAAAATTGTGCCTGCTCCACATCTCGAAACAACTATATCTGCGATTGAGTAAAAATTTTCCATATCTTGTCTGAAGGGGAAAATTATCAGATTTCCGGTTTTCATTTTATTTGAGAATTCGTTAAAGTGTTTTCCCGCAAGAACAAGGACAAGGTTTTGAGTAATTTCTGAATATTTAAACGCAATTTCAATAAGTTTTTTTGCTCCCTGACTTCCTCCTATAAATAAGATTATATTTTTATTTTTAACATCCAAGTTCAATTCTCTTCCTGCCTCCTCTTTTGATTTCAATTTGAACTCCCTTATCGGATTACCTATGAAAATACATCTCTTTTTCAGATAATTCCGGGTTTGTTCGAAACTTATAAAAATTTTGTATGCGAATTTACTGAAGATTCTTGTTGTCAGTCCTGGAATTGAATTTTGCTCAAACACAAAAATCTTTTTGTTCAAAAAAACAGAAGGGATAAGAAAGGGGAAAGAAGCATAACTTCCGAATATAAAAATTGATTTCGGCTTATATTTCAATGTGTAGATAAATGATTGAACTATCCCTTTTAAAATTTTTAAAATATTTTTTATGATTTTTATTTTATTCTCACCTTTAAAGGGAGCCGAATCAAATTTAAAATCATGTTCAATTTTTAAGAAATCTTTTGATGATATACATAGAATTGTCTTTATATTCATTTTTTCGAGGACTTTTTTAACTTCAATTGCAGGAAATATATGTCCGCCTGTTCCACCGGTTACAATGAATACCTCGGCCATAAAATTTTTACCTCCTCGTCTTTGAATTTTTCTTTTTCTTTCATAATTTTATAGGATGTTCCGAAAAGGAAAGAAAAGGTAATACCCGAAGAGCCTCCATAAGAAATTAAAGGAAGAGGAACTCCTGTAACAGGAATAATACCGAGATTCACACCTATATGAACAAATACATTAAAAAATGTAAAAAGGGCTACGCCTAATACAAAAGTTTTATAGAACTCATCATTAATGGATATTCCACCATCAATTAAACTTTTTATTATATTCAAGTAAATAAACAAGAGAATAAACACTCCTATGAATCCTGTTTCCTCTGCTATTAAAGAGAATATGAAATCCTTGGATAGATCAGGCAAGAATTTATATTTAATTTTTCCTTTGCCTATCCCTACTCCCCAGAATCCGCCTCTTGATATTGCTATTTTTGCCTGTTTTACTTGATAATGTATTTTCTTCTCTTTAAAACTTTTAATTCTTTCCAGTACATAATCCCTTTTTATAAAAATTAAAGATATTAGAATCATGAATACGGAGAATGAGGAAATAGATAACCATTTGAGATTTATACCTTTCAGAAACAGAAGGGAAATTGTTACAAAAAGTAAAGATATTATGACAGAAAAGTGTGGGGTTAAATAAAGTAAGATAATGGATATGAGGACAAATGTTAAAAAGCCGATTATTTTTATTTTATTCAGGTTTCCGCTTAGAAAATTTGAAATTTGTAATAAAAACCCGATTTTAAAAATTTCTGAAGGCTGAATTGTGAAACCTCCGAGAGGAATCCATCTGTATGTATCCTTTATTGATATTTTCATCATTATCGGAAGTGCGAGAAATATAAGCAATCCCCAGCTTATAAAAAATCTAAATTTTCGCAAAAGTGAAACAGGGAATAAAAGACCCGATATTAATCCGGTTATGTACAATATATTCCTTGATAGAATTTTTAAGGTTATATCCATAAAATTTGTATCTTTTTCAATTATCCATGAATAAAAATGTGAAGAAAAAAGAAAAATAAAAGAAAGTATAATCAAGAGTATGACAAAGAAAATTAAATTCTTTTCACCCATTTTTTGAAATCATCTCCCCTTTCAGCATAATTTTTATAAAGATCAAAACTGGATAGACCGGGTGAGAAAAGTACAATATCGCCTTTTTCCGCTATCTTTGATGCTTCATACACACATTCTTTTACTGTATATACCCTGTTTGTTTTTACTAAAGCATTAAATCTGTTTTTAAGCATATCACCTGCTTCTCCGAATGTAATTAAGTATTTAACTTTATTTTTTATTTCATTTTCGATTATTCCAAAATCAAGGAATTTATTCTTTCCTCCCAAGATAAGTATTATATTTTTATCATTAAAACTTTTTAATGCATATAAGACAGAATGCGGATTTGTGGATTTTGAATCATTTACCCATAAGACTTGGTCCTTTTCTCTTACTTTTTCCAATCTGTGGGGCAAGGGTTTCAAGTTACTTAAAACTTCCACAATTTTCTCTTTGTTTATCCCCATAAGATAGGAAATTAAAATTGAAAATGAAATATTGTATTTGTTTCCCATACCTATAAAATTGTCAAATGTATCCTCAATTGTTTCTTTTTTATTTTCAATATTTAAAATAAATTTTTTGTTATCGTAATATACACCTTTTACTTCTTTCTTTAAAGATACAAAATATATATTTGTTTCTTTTTTAATTCCTTTCAGATTTTCATCATCGTAATTTAAAATCAGGAAAGAATCATTATTTAAATTGCGCATTATTTTAAGTTTGTCTTTCATATACTCTTCAAAAGATATGTGAGAATCCAAGTGATCATGTGAGATATTTGTTATACAAGCAATAAAGGGTTTCAATTTTTTAGAAAAATGCAATTGAAAACTGGATAGTTCGATAACAAATATTCCCTCTCTGAAACAATAGTCACAGATAGGTTTGCCGATATTTCCTGCAAGAAATGTTTTTTGGGATTTTTCTGAATTTGATATAATATTGTAAATAAGATAGCAGGTAGTCGTTTTACCATTTGTTCCTGTTATTGCAATAATTTTACCTTTAATAAATTTCAATCCCAAATCAATCTCCGGAACAATCTGGATTTCTATTTCTTCTGCTTTTTTTAATTTCTTATGATTCAATGGTATCCCCGGACTTAATATTATTTTATCAAAATAAAGCAAAAACTCTTCATTTAAGAAATTTTTATCAATAATTTCATGATTTATATTCAGTTTATTCAGTAATCCACTGGCAGATCTTCCCGATAAACCGTATCCCCATACACAAATTTTCATCTTATCTTTAATGTGCTTACCGCAATTATTGAAAAAATAAGCGAGAGTATCCAGAATCTTATAACAATTTTGGTTTCCGGTATACCTTTCTCTTCAAAGTGATGATGTATAGGAGCTTTTAAAAAAATTCTTTTACCGAATCTTCTGTACGAAAATACCTGAAGCATTACACTTATTGTCTCAAAAACAAAAAGAAAACCTGCAATCGGGAGCAGTAATTCCTGCTTTATTAATGCAGCCATAACCGCAAGTCCTGCTCCTATGGCATGAGAACCGGTATCTCCCAAAAATATTTCAGCAGGATGAGAATTATACCACAAAAATCCGATTACTGCTCCTAAAAGAGCCGAACCAAATACTGCTATCTCCCATGATTTCGGAATGAAGAGAATATTTAAATATTCGGCAATTTTAGCATGTCCTCCTGCGTAAGCAAGTATTACAAATGCAAATATACAGGGAGCTGCAGCACCTGCTGCAAGTCCGTCCAATCCATCGGCTAAATTAACCGAATTTATTGTTCCGAGAAACATGAAAAATAAAAGAAAAGGATAAAGAATACCGAAAGGAATAAGAAAATTTTTTATAAAAATCATCTGCGTTTTAAATCTGTGAGATGGATCAAATAAGTAGAAATAAAAAACTATTAAAATAATGGTAAATAACATTTGTAAAAGAAATTTGGGAATCTGATTTAATCCCTTTCCATTTTTTACTTTGAGAACATCATCCAACAACCCTATCAATCCGAAGCCTAAAAAACCTGTTAATGCTGCATATAAAAAAGGATTCCTTAAATCTCCCCATAATAACAGGGAAATAAGAACAGAGATTGCTATAAGAATTCCACCTGCAGTGGGTGTTCCCTCTTTTTTCTTGTGAGATAAAGGCACATCTTCACTTATCCTTTCCAAAAGCCCGAATTTTTTTGTCATCTTTATGAAATAAGGAGTTAAAATAATCACAAATAAAAATGCAGTAACTCCTGCATATGCTGCTCTGAATGTAACATACCCGAACAGATTAAAGGGAGTCCATATTTTTTTCAAGGGATATAAAAGTAAAGGTAGCATTCTATTCCTCCAATAATTTTTCCATTTCCATTCTTCTTGAACCTTTTATCAAAATTACACTATCCCTTTTCATCAATTCATACAGCTTTTGTTTCATTTCCTTTTTATCTTTATAATGTTTGGCAAATAACCCGATTTTATTCGCTTCTTCTGCTGTAAGTTTGGAAAATTCCCCATAAGTAAAGATTCCATTAAAGTCTTTTACTTTAACAATATGAGCTATTTCCCTATGATACATTTCCGAATATTTTCCAAGCTCAAGCATATCTCCCATAAAAAGGTACTTTTCTTTTTTATGAAATAAATTAACTGCTTTAATAGCATCTTCCATGGAGATAGGATTTGCATTATAAGAATCAAGTATAATAACAGAGTTCCTGATTTGCTTAATTTCCATTCTCATTTCGGGGAATTTGAAACCTTCAAATGGGTTATTCCCGATGTCAATTTTAAGAATTTGAGCAGTTTTTAAGGCACATAAAGCATTTTCAGCCATACCGAAACTCGGAACAGGAAGGAAAAATTCATATTCGTCTATATACATAAGTCTCTCACCGTCCCATCTAAGTTTTTCTTCATCCAGATAATAAAAAACTTTATTTGCTTTTGTTTTAATTCTCTCGGAAAGGGAGAATTTCTGTTTATAATCGCAAATCCCGAATTTGGCAATTTTTCAAATAATTTTGTCTTTTCTTCAAAAACACCCTCAAGGTTTTCAAGACCCTCAAGGTGAGAAGGACCTATTTTTGTTAAAATACCTATGTCAGGTTTTACTAAGTCAGAGAGTTCTTCCATTTCACCTTTTTTATTTATTCCGATTTCTGTAACAATATACTCAGCATCAAAGGGAGCATTAAGTAATGTAAGGGATACTCCTATAAAATTATTAAAACTTTTGGGTGAAGGATAAACTTTCCTGTTTGCTTTTGAGAGAAGGAACGATATCATAAATTTAGTTGTTGTCTTACCCACGGATCCGGTTATAGCAATTACCTTTGATTTTATCTTCTTTCTTCTGTGTTTAGCTAATTCCACTAAGAAGGAAAATGTATCTTTTACAAATAAAATTCTTTCATTTTTGTAAGTATTTTTAAACTCTTCGGGCACAACACTGTAAATTGCTCCCTTTTTTAGTGCCTCTTCTGCATAAAGAGCCCCGTGTGTTTTTTCTCCTTTCAACGCTACAAAAATTTCACCTTGCTTAACTTTTCTCGAGTCAATACTGACCCCCTTTATCTTATCAAGAATATCCAGAATTTTTTCTTTCATTATTTTAATTCCTCCAAAACTTTCATCACTTCCTTTTTATCACTGAACGGTATTTTTCTACCTTTTATTTCCATATAGTCTTCATGACCCTTACCTGCTATAAGAACTATATCACCTTTTTCTGCTTCTTTAATTGCCATTTTAATTGCCCTACTCCTATCCGGTTCAATTTTAACCTTATCCCTTTCACCTTCAGGAATCCCTGAAAGAATATTATCAATTATTTCAATCGGATCCTCATCCCTGGGATTATCATTTGTTAATATGATTAAATCAGAAAATTCATACGCTACCTTACCCATTAATGGTCTTTTATCTTATCCCTGTTTCCGCCTGCTCCGAATACGGTTATAATCCGTGTAGGTAAAAGTGAGGAAAGTGTTTCAAGACATGCCCGAAGTGCATCAGGAGTGTGGGCATAGTCAATATATATCTTTATTCCTCTTTTATTTTTGACTTCTTCCAATCTTCCTTCTATCCCTCTAAATTCTCCGATATGTTTAACAAAATCTTTTTCTCTAAATCCGAATTCCTTAAGTAAAGCGAAAACAGAACAGATATTATATGCATTAAACTTACCCACAATTTTTGTTTCAAAACTTGAAATTTTATTATTTTTATACTCAATTTTTAAGCCCATTCCTTCGGGTGATATGTAATTTATAAATGCCCTGTAATCAAGATTTTCCAAATATAATCCGTAAGTCACTTTTTTTATGCCTTTCACCTCATTGAAAACTCTTTTTCCATAATTGTTTTCTATATTTATGACTGCTATTCCGTCTTTTTTAATGAGTCTAAATGCTTTTTTCTTTGCATTATAATAATTTTCCATTGTTTTATGAAAATCAAGGTGATCCCTTGATAAACCTGTGTATATAAGAGCCTCAAGATTAATATCCTCTATTCTCCTCTGCTCAAGACCATGAGAAGTCACTTCCATAAACAAATATTCAATTCTTTCTTTCTCCATCTGATTAAAAATTCGGTAAATATGCGTAGCAGGAGGAGTTGTATAGCCTCTGTATAGAATTTTATCTTTTACTTTTGAACTTAATGTCCCTATAACTCCGTTTTTAATACCTATTTTCTCAAAGACAAATGATAAAAGATTTGCAATTGTAGATTTTCCGTTTGTTCCGGTAATCCCTATGATTTTAAATTTCGGCTTTCCGTAAAATTTTTTTAATATATTATGCATTGTTTTATAAATCTCAGGGGTAATGAACTGAGTAATTTTGATGTCCTTAATCTCTTTATCCGTAACTACACACACAGCACCTCTTTTTACAGCCTCTTTTACATACTTTCTACCTTCTGTTTTTAAACCCTTCAATGATATAAAAACAAATCCATCTTCCACTTCTTTTGAATTTTCAGCAATTCCTTTTACAACTTTATCTTTGAAATTTAAGAACCTTCCACTTTCTTTTGAAAATAAAGTTTTAAGCCTCATATCTATTGAATCCGTAAATTAATATTATTTTTTTTGCTATTAATTTAAACATTTCAGGTATAATCTCGGAGGAGAACCTGACTCCTTTGGGTTCATCAAGTCCTATATATATTAGAATAACAGGATTTTCTTTCGGAAAAAAACCCACAAAACTCATTATGGACAACTCATCTGAATATTTACCTTTAACATACTTCTGTGCAGTGCCTGTTTTGCCGCATATCTTGATACCTTTAATTTTTGCCTTTTTACCGCTACCGTATTCAACCACTTTTTCAAGTATATTTTTAAGAACAAAACTTACCTTTTCATCAAATATTTTTCTTATGATTATTTTGTTCGGGAATTCTTTATATTTTTCTTCCCTTTTTACACCTTTTATTAAAATAGGCTGTAGCAGATATCCTCCGTTTGCTATTGCTGAGTAAAAAAATGCAATCTGAAGGGGTGTAACCCTTAATCCCTGACCGAAAGAGAAGGCAAACAAGTCAACCTTTGTCCATTTCTTATAACTTTTTATTCTTCCTGCATTCTCACCCGGAAATAATATACCTGTTCTTGTTCCGAAACCGCATAATTTTGCAAATTTCTCGATTTCTTTGGGACTTAATCTCTTAGCTACCTGCGATATTCCGATATTTGAAGAATGCACAATTATTTCCTCCAAGTTAAAAAATTTCTTTTTTTTATATCGTATTTCAGGATCATTTATTGTGATATTTCCTATCACTATGGGCTTCGAGACATCAAACATTTCATTTAATTTGACTTTTAAATTTTTTAATGCATATAGCGCTGTAAGGGGTTTAAAAACGGAACCCGGCTCAAATGAGTATTGAACAGGATTATGTCGGAAATGGATGTTATCGTATTCATAATATCTCTCCGGGTTAAAAAATGGATAGGAGCAAGAAGCAAGGATCTCTCCGTTTCTCGGATCAACTGCTATAACCCATCCCCTTTTCGCTTTATATCTTTCTGCATATTTTTTTAACACTTCAGCACATATTTTTTGAATCCTTATATCAATTGTTAAAATCAAATCACTTCCATCTTTCGGCAGAATAATTTTACCTTCCGGAAGGGGCAAGTATTTCCCATCCGCTGTTCTGAAATAATACATCTTACCATCTTTTCCTTTTAAATCTTTATTAAATTCATATTCTATTCCTTCAAGACCCTCCCCATCTACATTCACAAATCCGATCAGATTACTTGTTATCCAACCGAAAGGATATTTTCTTTTCCATTCCCCGTCTTCATATATTGAAACAGCAAGCGGAACGAGATTTCTGTCATAAATGTCTCCCCGTTTTGCTTTAATCCTTTTTATCCTTATAAATTCTCTCTCTCCCTGCTCCTCATATATTTCTCCGAATGGAAGCAATTGATAAGAAATTGATTTATAAAATAAAAGAACAAAAGAAGATAGAATTAACATTTTAAAAAATTTTGCCCTTATTATCTCTTTTTTATTTTTTTTCAGCATAGTAATGCTGTTTTTCTTCATTAAGAAAACACATCTTTAAAAATTCCATTTTCTTTAAGTTGACCCTGTATTCAAGCTCAAGAAGTTCTTTTTCTTTTTGATAAATTTGTCTGGATTTCTCCACAACTTTACCCCTTAATAAAAGGAGGATGAAAATATAGGCAAATATAAACACAAAGAGAACCAATTTTTTCCTTTTTTTCATATTTTTTCTCCTGCCCTTAATTTACATGACCTGCAATTGGGTTTCTCTTTAATCTCCCGAGCAGAAGGAGATAAAGGTTTCTTTGTTAATATTTTAAATTCCTTGTTTTTCAAAAAATTTTTGATTATTCTATCTTCAATTGAATGGTATGTAAGAAACACCACCCTTGCTCCTTTTCTGAGAATAGATGGCAGGAGACTTAATACTTTTTGAATATTTTGAATTTCATTATTAACCCAGATTCTGAATGCTTGATATGTTTTTTGCAATATTTTATCCTTATTTCCCCTCAATCCTTTTAAAATGATTTCATTAAACTCAAAAGTTGTTTTTATATCCGTGCTTTTTCTCTCTTTTATAATATTTTGCGCTATTTTCTTCCAATTTTTTAATTCTCCGTATTCTTTTAAAATTTCTCCTATTTCTTTTTCCCTCAGTTTCTTAAGATGATAATAAAGCGGTTTTCCTTCCTCAGGGTTGTATCTCATATCAAGTATTTCATTCCTTTTATAAGTAAAGCCTCTTTTTGAGGATGAGATATGAAAAAATGAGACACCGAAATCAAACAAAATACCGTCAATTTTTTTGATATTTTCTTTTTGAAGCACTTCCGGAATATCGGTGAAACTTTTGTTAAAAATTTTGAAATTTTTATAAATATTTTCGAATTCTTTTCCTCTTTTGAAAAGATAAGGGTCTTTTTCAAATGCAATCAGGATCCCATGCGGGATTTTGTTTAAAATCTCAAATGAATGCCCCCCTGTTCCGAAAGTCGCGTCAATCACAATATTTTTTTCTTTAAGATTAAGAAAATATATTACTTCTTTAATCATACATGAAGGGTGAATTTTTAGTCCTTTATCAGAATTTAAAATCACCAAAGTATTCATCATAGTTGATTTTGTCTTTCATTTGGGAGGTCAAAGTTTCATATTTTTCAGGATCCCATATTTCAATCCAGGCATACATTCTAACAAATCTGCATGTTTTTTTAATTCCCGCATATTCCGCAAGATGTCCGGGGATCAGGATTCTTCCGTGAGAATCAAATTCTGTTTCAACCGCGTCTCCGAGAATCTGTCTCATTGCGAACCTGTTTTTTAAATCTCCTATTCCTCTCTCTCTGAATGCCCTCTCAAAATTTCTCCATTCCCTTTCAGAGAATACCCATATGCATTCATCGGGTCCTCTTGTAAGTATAATTTTACCATTTTTTTCAGGGGAGAGCACCTTCCTCAAATCATGAGGAAAGGAAACTCTCCCTTTATCATCAACCGGATTTATACGATTATTTCTTCCCACTTTTTCCCACTTATTCCCACAAGGCAAAATTATAAGAAAAAAGGAATCATTTGTCAAGTTTTTTATAAAAAATGTGGAAAACTATGTGGAAAACTCGGAAGGTTGCAAAATTACTTACAGGGACAAGGGTTTTAAATGTTCAAATTTATACCTTCAGAATTTCCACATTACCATCCTTGAAAGTCACTTTTATTTTTTCTCCTTCTTTGATTTCTCCTTTAATTATTTTATATGAGATTTCATTCTCCACAATTTTTGAAATCACCCTTTTAAGCGGTCTTGCACCGAAGGATGGGTCATACCCCCTGGCTATTATTGCTTCTTTTATACTTTCATCAAAAATCACTTTTATGTTTCTCTCTTTCAAAGCCTCTTTTAACGGCTCAAGTTCCAATTCAACTATTTTTTTAAGATCCTCTTTATCAAGAGGCTTAAAAACGATTATCTCATCGATTCTATTTATAAACTCAGGAGGGAAATGTCTCTGTGCAAGATTTAAAACCCTTATTTTTTTACTTTCAAAATCAATTCCGTTTTCCAAGAGATAATCAGAACCCAAATTGCTGGTCATTATAAAAATTGTATTTCTAAAATCAACCGTTCTTCCGTGAGAATCCGTTAATCTTCCCGCATCAAAGACCTGTAACAGAATATTCAATACTTCGGGATTCGCTTTTTCTATCTCATCAAGCAAAATGACCTGATAAGGTCTTCTTCTTACCGCCTCTGTTAATTGTCCCCCTTTCTCATACCCCACATAACCCGGAGGAGCCCCTATGAGTCTGGAGACCGTGTGTTTTTCCATATATTCCGACATATCTATTCTTAACAACGCATCAGGATCCTTAAACAAAAACCTGGCAAGTTCTCTTGCTAAATGTGTCTTACCCACACCCGTAGGACCTAAGAACAAAAATACCCCTATTGGTCTCTGCTTTATCTGGAGCCCGGCTCTTGACCTTCTTATTGCTTCTGAAACAGCTTTAACAGCCTCTCCCTGTCCGATCACCCTCTTTGAAAGCTCTTCTTCCATTCTTAGTAACCTCTCCGCTTCATCCTCTACAAGCTCCTGAACAGGAATACCAGTGAGTTTGGCAACTATTTCTGCAATATCCTCTTTATCAACCACATCATCAGCCTTTGCTTTTTTCTCCCATTCTCTTTTCTTTTCTTCATAAATTCTGCAGTATTTATCAAGTTTCTCCTTTATTTCTTTTGCTTTTTCATTATCACCGTAAGATACCGCTGTTTTTCCTTCCTCTTCTAATTTCTCTATCTCTTCTTTTAGAGATTTCAAATCCTCGGGCATTTCCGAAAGTCTCATTCTGGTGTAAGCACATGCTTCATCAAGAAGGTCAATTGCTTTGTCCGGCAATTTTCGTCCTTGAATATACCTTGCAGAAAGCTTTGCTGCTGCCTCTATAGCATCATCTTTTATTTTCACTTTATGATGTTCCTCATACCTTTGCTTAAGTCCCTTTAATATCTTTATTGTATTTTCAATGCTCGGCTCATCCACAAAAATCGGTTGAAATCTCCTCTCAAGTGCCCCGTCCTTTTCTATATGCTCCCTGTATTCATCAAGGGTGGTTGCACCTATTACTCTTAATTCACCTGCTGCAAGTGAGGGTTTCAAAAGATTAGCAGCATCAATTGCCCCTTCTGCTGCTCCGGCACCTACTATTGTGTGAATCTCATCAATAAAAAGTATTATTTCCCCTTTCCTCTTTTTTACTTCATCTACAACTGCCTTCAATCTTTCCTCAAATTCTCCCCTGAATTTTGTTCCTGCGAGAATAGAACCCATATCAAGCTGCAAAATTTTCTTGTCTTTCAAAGGATCAGGAACCTCTCCTTTTACAATCCTCTGAGCAAGTCCATAAACTATTGCTGTCTTTCCTACCCCCGGCTCACCTATTAAAACCGGATTGTTTTTGGTCTTCCTCAATAAAACCATGATTGTCTTTTCTATTTCTTCATCCCTTCCTATTACAGGGTCAAGTTTGTTATTTTTTGCAAGTAAAGTCAGATCCTGAGTGTACCTTTCAAGGGCTTTATATTTGCTCTCTGCCTGAGGGTCAAGAACCCTCTGTGTTCCCCTTATTTCGTACAATGCCTTATAGACTTTTTCTTTATCAATATGATACTCTGAAAGGATTCTTCCGGCATCCCCGTCTCCTTTCTCAACAATTCCGAGAAAAAGATGTTCCGAGGCAATATACTCGTCTCCCATCCTTTTTGCCTCTTCCTCTGCTAATTTAAAAACATCATTCAACCTCGGAGTTATGTAAATCTGATTTACAGGATAAGAACCGGTTTCAAATTGAGGCATTTTCAAAAGCGCCCTTTTGACCTTTTCTTTTAAAATAAGGGGAGAAATTCCGAGCCTGTTTAATATTTCCGGCACAGAAGAATTTTTATCTTCTAAAAGTCCGTATAAAAGATGCTCCACATCAAGTTGAGTGTGTTTCAAATCCATTAAAATATTTTGTGCCTTATAAATTGCCTCTTTCGCACTATCGGTAAATTTTTCAATTCTCATTTTTTCCTCCTCCTTTTTCTTATAAATAACTTTTATTCTTCAAATTTGCAAGTCTTAAACGTTTTTTTTTAAAATCTATTATGATAGGAAAAATTTTCATTATCTGGCTTTTAAATTCTCCTCTTAAACCGAATTTAAAACCCCTGAGTCTGAGTTTGACTTCACATGATTTTGATATTATTTCTTATGACCTCAATCTATGGGTTGATGTATATGCTGAAACATTGAAGGGGTACAATGAAATAAAATTTATGAGTTTAAAAAACGGGCTTGACAGCATATTCCTTCATTTTACAGATAGTTTAAATGTTGATAGCATAGTAAACTCACGTTCTTTCATTCATACTTCGGGGAACCTTTTAATTTATTTAAACACCCCGCTTGATTCAGGAGCAATTGACAGTGTAAAAATTTTTTACAAAGGGACCCCCTCAACCGAGGGAGGAGTGGGATTTTTCTTTTATCCCTCTTCAAATCTCGCATACTCCTTTACGGAACCGGATGGAGCAAGGAACTGGTTTCCGTGTTTTGACGAGCCCGCGGAGAAAGCAAAAATTTCCTTTCATATAAAAGTGCTTGACACATTTGTGGTTGCCGGAAACGGTGTTCTTGATTCAGTTCAGTATAAAGGAG
This sequence comes from Caldifarciminota bacterium, assembly GCA_024277525.1. GTDB lineage: Bacteria > Hydrothermota > Hydrothermia > Hydrothermales > JAJRUZ01 > JAJRUZ01. The sequence continues at coordinate 22,113 of JAJRUZ010000065.1, forward strand.
ACACAGCAATTTATCACTGGCGTACTAATTATGGCATTTCTACCTATTTAATGGCAATTTCAATCCATCCCTATGCGATTCTTTCGGATACCTGGCAATTGATGCCGATAATGAATTTTGTTTATCCTGCTGATACATCGGATGCCGAGATTGTTTTTCAGAATACACCCGAAATGTTAAGTTTTTTATCCGATAAATTCGGGGAATACCCTTTTGTAAGTGAAAAATACGGACATGCAGAGGTTTTGGCTTATGGATGGGGTGCAATGGAACACGCAACAATAACTTTCATTCATCAATATTTTGTTCAAAATCCCTCTTTTTATTCCGAAATGGTTGTCTTACATGAACTTGCTCATCATTGGTTCGGAAACTCGGTCACATGTGAAGATTGGACGGATATATGGTTAAATGAAGGATTTGCCTCTTACTGTGAAGCTCTATGGAGGGAATATAAAAGCGGTTATCCCGCGTATATGAATTACATACATAATTTCCAAAACAATGTCTTAAGTTCTTCACTTGAATGGACATCTCCCATATATGACCCTAATCCACTTTTCAGTGTGATAACCTATGACAAAGCCGCGTGTGTGCTTCACATGTTAAGATTTCTGATAAACGATGACACTTTATTTTTCAATTCACTTAAAGATTATCATTTAACTTTTAAATATGATAATGCAACAACAGAAGAACTGAAAAATTTCCTGATACAGAGAACGGGAATTGACCTGAACAAATTTTTTGATCAATGGATATACAAAGTGGGACATCCTCAGATAGAATGGAGTTATAAAATTTTGAATGATACTGTTTTAGTAGAAATATGGCAAGTGCAGGATACATCTCTGTATAACACAAGCATCTTTGAATTTCCATTAGAGATAGGAATTTTAAGGCAAGCCGGAGATACAGTATTTGTGAGAGTAATTGATTCTTTACAATATCAAAAATTCAGAATTTATCCCGGTTTTGTAGCCCAGGATGTTTACCTTGATCCGCATAGAAACATACTGATGGAAAAAACACTTCTTGCGGAAGAAAAATTTTCCTATAAGGAAAAACAGGATATTAAGTTAGTTATTAAAAACGGAAAATACTTTGTAAAATCTCCGGATAAGAAGAATTATAAAATAACCCTCTATGATGTTAACGGAAGAAAAATATTTGAAAAAGAAAAATGCGGTATTTTTAAAATTAATCTCAAAAAATCGGGTAATTTTATAATACTATTGCAAAGAAATAAAAAGAAAAAATATTTCAAAATATGGAACATAAGATAAAGAATATTCTACTTATTTACAATCCTGCAAAGCAGGGGGTTGAGAAATTAATAAAAAAAATAAAGAAAAAAATTGAAAATAAAAAAAGAAAAATTTTGGTGGGCATAGAGCCTGAAAAATTTATAAATAAAAAAATCGATCTTGTAATAACCATAGGAGGGGATGGAACTCTTTTAAAAGCAGTTCATTTTTTGCCTGACCCTTTATATTTGGGCATTCATATGGGAAGGGTAGGATTTCTATGTGAAGTCAACAAAAATGAAATAGATAAAGCAATTAACAGAATTTTAGAGGAAAAATTTGATGTCTATGAAAGGGATACTATAACTATAAGTTTTGAAGAAAAGAATTTTTGGGCAATAAATGATATTCTTGTAAGAAACGAGCCCGCGGGTAGGGTTATGGAGTTTGACCTTATTATAAGCAAAATAAAGTTTCATTACATTGCGGATGGTATTCTATTTTCCACTCCGACGGGTTCAACAGCATATAATCTCGCTCTGAACGGTACTATTTTACATCATAATTTAAAAGGCTTTTGTATAAACATAATTGCTCCTTTTAATGTCAACGCAAGACCTTTTATTATACCCGAAGGAGAGAAAGTCATTTTAATAGCAAAGGGCAAGACACATATAGCAAAAGTGTGGATAGATGGACAAAGGGAAATTGAATTGCCTTTGAACATTAAAGCAGAAATTTCATTAAATAAAAAGAGAATCAAATTCATAAGTTTTAAAAACAAAGTTAAAAATATATACAAAAGATTGAAAGAGAAATTTAATTTTTGAAAACATGTTATGCTATTTAAGATTAAAAAATTATCTTTTAATTCCTGAAATAGAACTTAATTTTAAAGATGGGTTCACATGCTTCACAGGAGAAACAGGAGCAGGAAAGTCAATGATTCTCGGAAGTATTGAATTATTAAAAGGAGAAAGAGTAGATTGGAAAATATTTGAAGGACAAAAAGAAGTGATAATAGAAGGGATATTCAGATTAAAACCGGACAAAGAAATTTTAAATAAGTATGACCTACAAATAGAAGACGAGATTTTTATCCAAAGGGTACTTGATCCCGAACAGAAAATATCAAAAATAAGGATAAACGGAATACCGGTATCTGCTTCAATTTTAAAAGAAATTTTTGAAAAATATATAGAAATACACGGACAGCACTCTCAAGTGTATCTATTATCAAAAGATAATCAAATTGATATTTTGGATGCATTTGCAGGATTGAGTAAAAAATTAAAAGATTTTAAAGATTTATTTAGAAATTATAAAAAAATGAAAAAGGAATATGATGAATTGAAAAGAAACTATGAAAGAATTCTCTCGATGAAGGATTTTATGGAGCATTCAATCAAGGAGATGGAAGAGATAAACATAGAAAATATAGATACAGAAAGTCTCTTTGATGAATATAGAAAACTTTATTCCAAAAAAGAGTTGAAAGAAAAAATAAATGAAATTATGTTTGAATTGAGCGAAGGTGAAGAATCGATTGTAAATAAATTAAACAAAATTTTGAAGTATGAAAATTTATTCAAAGAATTTAATTTACAGCCTTTTAATATGGTCTCGGATGCTTTAAATATTTTACAGGAAGCAGAATCCGAATTTGTTAAAATGAGATTTGAAGAGGAAGAAGATGAAAAAAAACTTGAAAATTTGCAAAATTTGTTGCAAAAAATAGAGGAACTTAAAAGAAAGCACAGAACGGATGAAAAAGGTCTTTTATTTCTTTATAAAAAATGGAAAGAAGAACTTGAAAGTTTTGAAAAGCTTTTTGATAAATTGAAAGATACGGAAATAATGTTAAATGAAATTGAGAATAAATTAAAAAACATGGCAGAGGAGATAAGTTTTTTAAGGAAAACAAAAGCTGAAGAACTGAAATATAAATTGGTTGAAGAACTACACAAACTCGGTTTTTCATATGTTAAATTTGAAATAGAGTTCAGTGAAAGGGAAATTTATGAAAAAGGAAAAGATGAAGTTAATTTCTTAATTTCTACATCCAAGGATAGAAAGCTTTTTTTGCTTTCAAAAGTTGCTTCCGGAGGAGAACTGTCAAGGATTATGCTTGCACTTAAAACTTTAATTACAAAGGAAGATGAAAAGAGAATCATGATCTTTGATGAGGTAGATGTGGGAATAGGAGGAGAAGTTGCAAGAATTGTCGGAAAGAATTTAAAGAAATTAAGTAAAGGGAAACAAGTTTTTTGTGTCACACATCTTCCTCAAATTGCCTGTTTTGCTGATCATCATTATTTTGTTTACAAAGAGGAGACAAGATATAGAACAATTGTAAAGGTTAAAGAGCTCAAAAGTGAATCAGAAAGAGAAAGGGAAATTGCAAGGATGATTGCGGGTGAAAAAGTGGATGAAAATTCTTTAAAAGCAGCAAGAACTCTGTTAAAAGAAGGAATAAAAATATGAATGTATTTTCTGTTCCCAATCTTCTTTCCTTATCCCGATTACCGATTTTATTAATCACGATTTATTTCATAAAAATCAATCAAAACATACTTGTTATAACTTTTTTGTTAGTTGCAGTCATAACGGATATACTGGACGGTTACATGGCAAGAAGGAGAGGGGAAGAGACAATTTTGGGAAGGATTTTGGACCATCTGATAGACAAAATATTTTTCAATTCAATATCCTTTGCCCTTTATTTATATCGTGATTTACCTCTTTTTTTTGTAATAATTTTATTTATAAGAGATTTAGTAAGTCTATTTTTCGGGTATATAATATGGAAAAGGGGAAAGGTAATCGGTTCAAATCTTTCGGGAAAACTTGCCGGGTTTTCGCTTTCCCTTCTTTTTATTTTTTATCTCTTTAATTTGCCTTTTAAAGAATATCTCATTTACATTTCTTTAATTTTGCTTGCATTTGCTTCTTCTGTTTATTTTATTGTTTTTGTTATATTCTGGATACAAACAAGGGAAGTGGAGAGAGCAAAATGATTTTCCTGTGATATGAAAGTAATTTTTGTAATCTTTTTGTCACTAAACTCTTCTTGAAGTTATGGGGAAGGAAAGTCTATTTCTAATATTTTTCTTCCTCTCCATTGTATACACAGAATAAAATTTGAAAGTTAAAATATATTTTATCTTGTTTAGAATTTTTACCCATTCTGTCACTCCTTTTTACAAAATACCATACAACTAAACTCTATTCATTAGTGAAATCTAAAAAATCTTCAGTTTCCTTAAAATACCAAATTCACTAAAATTTGTAATACTATTCTGTCACACGAAAATTAACACACTGAAATGTTAGACCCTGCATATAAAATATAAAAACTGCTTAACTCACTTCTTTTTAGGCTTTAAAATGGCTGCAAGTTGCCTGTTGCCCACTCTTTTTATTTCCCCCTCCGGAATAGCAAAATCTTTCACCCTTTCAAAGAATTTCTCCATTATCTCCTTGCCTTTTGTGTCCATCAGGATAATCTCTCTGCCTTTAAAAAATAACCTCACTTTCACCTTATGCCCATCCTCTATAAATTCCCTCAATTTTCTGATTTTAAGTTCTAAATCATGCTCACTTGTGGATGGTCTGAAGGATATTTCTTTTTCATCCGCAGATTTATGATGTTTTTTCTTTTTCTTCATCTCATATTTAAATCTTCCGTAATCAAGAATTTTACATACAGGAGGATTTTCATGAGGAGCAACTTCAACAAGATCAAGTCCCCTTTCATACGCAAGTTCAAGTGCTTGAGCCGTAGGCATTATGCCTATCATTTTACCATTCTCATCAACCACTCTTACCTCCTTTGCCTTTATGTTCTCGTTAACTCTGTAAGGTTCCTTATCTCTTGCAACAGGTCCTCTCGGATACCATCTTCTTCCCATAAATATTACACGGGTTTAAAAGGATTTGAACCTTCCTTGGATAAATTTTATGAAAAAAATTCACCTTTTCAAAAAAGAATTTTTAAGGATATTGAACCTAATTACTTTCAATTTCCTCCCTTAATAATTTAATAACTTTTCGGATTTCCATAATTCCTAAATCTCCTTCCCCGTGTTTGCGAACAGAAACAGCTTCCTTTTCTTCTTCTTTTTTACCTACAATAAACAAGTAAGGAATTTTTTGAATTTCAGCTTTTCTTACTTTATACCCTAATTTTTCATTCTCTGCATCAATACCCGCTCTTATTTTTTCTCTCTTCAACACATCCAGCACTTTTTCGGCATAATTCATAAATTTCTCACTAACAGGCAATATTCTAACCTGCTCCGGCGCAAGCCATAAAGGAAAGTTTCCTGCATAATGTTCGATTAAAACTCCGAAAAATCTCTCAAAAGACCCGAGGAGAGCCCTGTGAATCATATAAGGTCTTTTATCTCTTCCATCACTGTCCCTAAAAGTTATATTAAATCTCTCGGGCATGTTAAAATCAAACTGAATTGTTGTGCACTGCCATTCTCTCCCAATTGCATCTCTTATTAAAATGTCAATTTTAGGTCCGTAAAAAGCACCTTCTCCTTCTGCTATTTCAAAACTTAAATTGACCTCCTTCGAAGCCTTTATAAGTGAATTTGTTGCCATCTCCCACATCTCATCCGTTCCGACATACTCTTCGGGCTTTGTTGAAATATAAACTTTATAATCCTTAAATCCGAATTTTTTCAAAACAAATAAGGCAAAATCAATAACACCTTTTATTTCATCCTCTACCTGTTCGGGTGTACAGAAAATATGGGCATCATCCTGTGTAAAACCCCTAACCCTTGCAAGACCGTGCAAAACTCCGCTTCTCTCCAATCTGTAAACTGTTCCGAATTCAAAAAACCTCAAAGGAAGATCTCTATAACTCCTTAAATTTGATCTGTATATTTGAATATGGAAAGGACAGTTCATGGGCTTTACAAAATACCCTTCTTCTTCCTCAAATTCCATCTCCGGATACATATTTTCTCTGTAAAAATCAAGATGACCCGAAATCTCCCATAACTTTTTCTTACCAACATGAGGGGTATAAACAGGTAAATATCCTCTTTTTATATGTTCCTCAAACATAAAGTTCTCAATAATTCTTCTTATTATTGCACCTTTCGGATGCCATAGAATTAAACCTGCTCCGATATCCTCGGAATATGAAAATAGATCAAGTTCCTTACCCAGCTTTCTATGATCCCTCTTTTTCGCTTCTTCAATTTTCTTTAAATATTTTTCAAGTTCTTTCTCAGTAGGAAATGAAATTCCATAAATTCTCTGAAGAACAGGACCTTTCTCATCTTTTCTCCAATAGGAAGAAGAGGAAGATAAAATTTTAAATGCCTTTACAAGTCCTGTTCTCAAGATATGAGGACCCATACATAAATCAACAAAATCTCCCTGTTTATAAACACTGACCTTATCGTCCTCAATCTCATTTAGAAGTTCTATTTTAAAATCTTCTCCTTTATCACGAAATATTCTTATTGCTTCTTCTTTTGATATTTCCATTCTCACTACTTCCAAATTTCTTTCAATTATCTCTTTTGCTTTCTTTTCTATTTTTTCAAGGTCCTGAGGAGTAAAAGTATTATCTCCTGTATAAAAATCATAATGAAAGCCGTTTTCAATAGGAGGGCCGATAGTTAATTTCACTTGAGGAAAAAGTTCTTTAACCGCTTGAGCAAGTATATGAGAGGATGTATGCCAAAAGGCTTCCCTTCCTTTGGGATGATCAAAATCAACAATCTCAATTTCTTTTTCATTACCCTTTATTACATAACTTAAATCCTTCGGAACTCCATCTACAATTGCAATAAGATAATCTCTATCGTTTACAAGTTCAACAATTTTTTTGCCTTTATTACTGCCTATCTCTTCCTTTGATAAAACCTTTTTTTTCATTTTTCTTTTTTAAAAATATACTTACTGCCGTTTTTTTCAGAATGCATAGAAAAATTATATCAAATAAGTTTTTCTTTTTGCAATAATTCAAAAAGAAATTCTTTCGGATACACTTTTACCCTGTAAAAAGAGTAGCAGATAATCCCTTCCTCCTGCTTTTGAGTCTGTTCCCGACATATTAAATCCACCGAAAGGATGAACATCAACAAGTGCACCCGTGCATTTTCTGTTTATATATAAATTACCAACATGAAATTCTTCTTTTGCTTTTATAATATTTTTTCTATCCATAGAAAATACGGAACCGGTTAATCCATAGACACTTGCATTTGCAATTCTTATGGCATCATCGAAATCTTTTGCTTTTATTACGGAAAGAACAGGTCCGAAAATTTCCTCCTGGGCAATTTTTGCATTTTTATCAACATCCGCAAAAATAGTGGGCTCAATATAAAAACCTTCCTCAATATCAGCTTTCTTGCCACCTGTCAGAAGTCTCCCCTCATTTCTTCCTATTTCAATGTACTCTAAAATTTTCTTTTCCGCGGATGCGTTTATTACAGGTCCCATAAAATAGTTCTCTCTTGCGGGTCCTATCTCAATTTTTTTTGTTTCTTCGACAAGCATCTCAAGAACTTTATCATATACATTCTGATGAATGATTAATCTTGAACATGCAGAGCATTTTTGTCCTTGATACCCGAAAGCAGAAGCAAGGGTCCATTTCACAGCATCCTCAAGATTTGCGGACTCATCAATAATAATGGCATCTTTGCCTCCCATTTCTGCTATTACCCTTTTGAGCCATTTCTGTCCGGGTTGAACCTTTGCAGCAAGTTCATAAATATGACATCCCACTTCCCTTGAACCGGTAAATGCCACAAATCTGGTTTTAGGGTGGGCTACAAGGGGATCTCCGACTTTGGAACCAGGACCTGTAAGAAAATTAAGAACACCTTTCGGAAGTCCTGCTTCATGCATCAATTCAACAAATTTATAAGCAATTAAGGGCGCATCAGAGGAAGGCTTTAATATTGCGCAGTTTCCTGTAACAATGGATGCGGTTGTCATCCCGAGAGTTATTGCAAGCGGAAAATTCCAAGGCGGAATAATCACTCCTACCCCGAGCGGAATATAAAAATATTCGGGTATTTCACCCCTGTAGGGAGTCAAAGGTTGAAATTCACCGTATCTTGCTGCCTCCCTTGCATAAAATTCAAGATAATCAATTGCCTCCGCGGTATCAGCATCCGCCTCAGCCCAATTTTTACCGACTTCAAGAACCATTGTTGCGGAAAACTCATGTTTTCTTTTTCTCAGAAGATATGCTGCTCTTAAGAGTATTGCAGCCCTTTCCTTTGCAGGTATTCTCTTCCACTCCTCGAAAACTTTCCATGCAACCTCAAGTGTTTTTTCAATATGCTCTCTTTGAGCTATTGAAAACTCCCCTATAACTTCCGAAGGTTTTGAGGGATTAAGGCTTTTAAATGTTTCATCCGTAAAAATTTTTTCTCCATTAATTATAAGCGGATATTTTTTACCGAGTTCTGATTCTATTTTTTTAATTGCGGATTCAAATGCACTTTTATTTTCAGGTATTGAAAAATCGGTAAAAGGTTCATTTTTAAAGGTTTCTACATTAAATGGCATTTCCATACCTCCTTTTTTAAGGGGGATTCAACCCGATGGGTCTTTATTATAGGAAAAGAAAGAAGATATTTTCAAAATTTAAAAATCATTCAACAAAATATGTAAGTGTAATTTCGTTCGAAATACGAGTTAACTCGTTATAATCTTCTTCACTTAACTCAATATAAAGAGCCTGTGCATTTATTTCTGCTTGTTTTTCGTTCTTTGCACCCGGAATAGCAAAGATTCCCTCTTTTTTTATCAGCCATGAAAGGGCAATGACAGGGGGCTGAGTATCATATTTGCGAGCAAATTCTTTCAACTTTTCGGTAATATCAAGTATCTTTGATAAATTCGGCTCTTGAAAGAAAGGACTATCTTCTCTCAGGTCTTCCTTAGGAAGGTTTGTTTTATTATATTTCCCGGTTAACAGACCCAGACATAAGGGAGAATAGGCAATTATGGCAATGTTTTTCTTTCTGCAATACGGCAAGATTTCTTTTTCAATGCTTCTATCAGCAAGAGAATACCTTATCTGATTGCTTACCACAGGATGATCAAGATATTTTGAAATTTCTCCGATTAACGGTTTTGAGAAGTTCGAAACCCCGAAATACCTTATTTTACCCTTTTCTATGAGTTCATTAATTGCTTTTGCAGTTTCTTCAAGTGGAACATAAGAATTCGGCCAGTGATATTGATAAAGGTCTATACAATCCCTTTTTAACCTTCTTAAAGAATCTTCGCATGCTTTCATTACATCTTTGTATCTTGCATGAGCACCTGCAAACTTTGTTGCTATAAAAATTTCTTCTTTTATTCCTTCGAGTACATCCCCTATTAATTTTTCCGAAAATCCGTCTCCATAAATCCATGCAGTATCAATCCAGTTTATTCCTTTTTCAATTGATTTTATTATTGTTTTCTTACAATCATTTTCATCAAAGTTTTTTCCGAATCCCCAACTTTTTGTCCCGAATTGCCATGTTCCGAGTCCGATTTTTGTCAATATTAAATCAGAATAAGAAAATTTTTCCTTTTTCATATTGAAATTATAAGTGAATTTCTGATAAAATTATTAAAAATGAGAAAATACCTGCTCAAATTCGAAAAATTATTTGTGCTTTTCAAAACATACAATGTGGATTTTGCTCTCCATGGTGATGCTGCCATTTATATGTGGGGAGTAAGAAAAAAAATAAGATATTTGGACATAGTAATAGATTTTGAACAAAAAAACATTGAAAGATTTGTAAGATTAATGAGAAACATGGGGATGAGGATTAAGGCAAATTTGAATTATAAAATTTTGCCTGATTTCCTGAAAAAAAGGGAAGATTATGAGAAGGATTATATTATTTTTTACCATCGAAGAATTTATCCTTGGAGAATAAGACTGTGGTTAAGGGATGATTTGAAGAATTATTCATTTGTTGAGAAAAGGCTTGGTAATACAAGGGTTCCTGTAATTTCTTTGGAAAATTTGATAGATTTTAAAAGAAAAAGGACTTCCTTAAAAGAACTTCAAGATTTCCATTTTATGAGAAACCTCCTTTCCGATATTTTTCTAAAAGTTCCTTAATTTTGTCTTGGCAAAAAAGATTCTCTAAGTTTTTTCAGGTTTCATAGTAACTTTCTTTAAAAAGAGTTCAATATTTCAATAAACCGTGGCTTTGTGGTAAAAACTATACAAATTTGCTGATTTCTATCTTAATCTTGAATTTTTCAGAATAAGAGCCTGTGAATTGTTGAAAAATTATATTATTTTTATGCTAACAGATTATATGAAGGTAAAGTAAAAGGCAATAGGTTCTTAAAAAACCAAAAAATAAAATTTTGATGTTTCATAATGTTTGAGTTATAATCTATTTTATTGCAACATGAAAATTAAAGCAATTACTTTCGATTACTGGGATACCCTTGTTCCCATTGATAGGGACAAGATCGAAAAAATGCGGGAACAAAGGGCAAAAGCACTTTCAGAATTTTTTAAAAAATACGGATATAATCTTTCCCCGAATGATGTGAAGAAGATTTCAAACGAAATATGGGAGATTTATAAGGATAATCCTTTGACAAACAGAGAAGTGACATTGCATATGATAGTTGAAGAAATATTGGGGAAAATAGGAGTAAGAAAGGAAAGGGAAATGATAAAGAAAATTGTAGAAATTTATGAGGATTTTCTTTACAAAGCCGGACTATGTGTTGATAAGGATGTTATCCCGGTTTTAAAATATTTAAAAGAAAAGGGATTAAAACTCGGTATTATTTCAAATACACCTGGAGGAAATGTGGAAAGGAAAATATTAAAAGATGCAGATGTTATAGACTATTTTGACATAATGCTTTTTTCTTCATTTGAAGGAATAAGAAAACCTCACCCCCGAATCTTTTTAAATGCAATTGAATTTTTTAAAATAAAACCCGAAGAACTCCTGCATATAGGAGATACCCCTAAACTTGACATAGAAGGACCTCTGAAAATAGGAGCAAATGCATTGCTATGGAATCCTAAAGGAAACAAAGTTAATGTAAAATATATAAAAAAATGGGAAGAATTGAAGAACACTTTAAAAGGCAAAATATAAAAAGGTTAATTAAATTTCCTTTTGATATACCCTGAAAATTTTATAAGGTATACCTCCCATTCTTTTTATTAAATTGTTTATCTCAAAGTTATTTTCCAATGTAAGAGAACCCTCTCCGTATTTATATCCGAATTCATAACCCTTTAAAAGAATTTTTGCAGCCATAAGGACACCTATTCCCTTCCTGAATTCTTTCTTTACTCCCAGAATTAAAAGCCTCCCTGATTTTAATCTCGGAATCCCTGATGAGAAAGGTAATTTGTTTAATCTCCATATTAGCTTTATTATATTTTTTATGCTCAATTTACCTTTAAAATTCTTTATTGCTTCCAGTAGGTTCGGGATGCCGATTGCAACACCTACGGGTTCCTCTTCCCTCTCGGCAAGTAAAGCAGCATCAGGTATAATAACAGGCTTCAATCCTTCGGCAATGTATTCCATATCATCCTCATCAAGGGGAACCGTTCCCCAATTATTCTCCCATGCTTCATTATAAACCTCCCTTACTTTCTGTAATTCCTCATTTAACCTTCTCAGATTTGCCCTCCTGATCCTTATCTTATTCTTTGCACATAGTTTATTCTCTGTCTTTATGATTCTTTTCAGACGGGGATGGACCACATACAGAGGAATGAACCAGGCATAAAAATCAATAATTTTCTTATATCCTTCTCCTTCAATCAAATCTGCATAATATCCCGGATTCCAAGGAGTCATTATCATGGGCAAATATTCAAATCCTTTAATCTGAACACCGTAAACTCCATCATATGCAAAACTCGCGGGTCCGATAATCTTTTTACAATTTTCTTTTCTTAAAAAATTTTCTGCCTCCTCAAGCAAGGCTCCCGCAACCTCGGAATCAGGTACGAGTTCAAAATGTCCGAAAAACCCGGTTGTGTTTTCATCCACACCGATAATTTTGTGTCTTGCTTTATAAGCACTTATTCTTCCGACGGGTTTACCGTTCTTTAAAGCAATAAAATAAGTTACCTTTGCCTTTTTAAATAAAGGATTCTTTCCCTCAGGATCAAGATGCTGTTTTTCAAGTATCTTTAAAGGTTCAACCCATCCGACAAGGGGAACTCTTTTCCATACATCAACCTGAACCCTGATAAATAATTCTAAATCTTTCTTATTTTCAACAGAAATAATTTTTATATTGCTCATTGGTTTAAAATTTAATTATAATTTTCTTTCAAAAAAGGAGGCAAATATGAAGGAAAAAATATTTTTTGAAGGAAAATGGCAGGAGGGCGAAAAATATTTCGGTGTATATAAAAAGGGAACAAAGGAAATAATATACGAATTTCCCGAATCCACTGATGAACAAATTGAAAAGGCTGTCTCTTATCTTGAAAAAAATAGAAAAAAAGTCAAATCCCTGACTTCGTTTGAAAGATACAAATTGCTCTTTAAGGCAAAGGAAATACTTGAAAAAAGATTTGAAGAGACCGCAAAAATTATTTCCCTGGAAAGCGGAAAGACCATAAACGAAGCAAGATTTGAAGTAAAGAGAGGAATTGAGACCCTTCTGTTTTCTGCAGAAGAAGCCAAAAGAATATACGGAGAATTCATTCCTATGGATGCATCAGAATTCGGAAAGGACAGAATCGGATTTACCATAATGGAACCTGATCCGATTGTTCTTGCAATAACACCTTTTAATTTTCCTTTAAATCTTGCGCTCCATAAAATAGCACCCGCAATTGCCGCTGGTTGCAGCATCGTTTTTAAGCCTTCAAGTTATACTCCGATGAGCGGGAAGGTATTGACCGAAATATTACTCGAAGCAGGTTTCCCTCCTGAAGGAATAGCATTTCTCACCGGAGGCGGTGGCACTGTCGGAGAAAGACTGGTTAAAGACAAAAGAATAAGACACATAAGCTTCACAGGCTCAAAAGAGATAGGAGAAAGAATCTCCCTTGTAGCGGGAATGAAGAAAAAAACGTTTGAACTGGGTTCGAATTCCGCTCTCTGTATTTTCCCTGATTTTGATTACACAAGGATTCTTGAAAGGATAGTAAAAGGCGCATATGCACTTGCAGGACAAGTTTGTATCTCTATCCAGAGAATTTATGTAGAAAAAAGTATAAAGGAAAAGTTTGTTGAGGATTATTTGAATATATTAAAAAATCTGAAAGTAGGAGATCAGTTAAATGAAGATACAGATGTAGGACCCATGATTTCCGAAAGTGCTGCTGAAAAAGCTGAGGAATGGGTAAAAAAAGCAATTGATAAGGGTGCAAAGGTTTTACCCGAACTCAAAAGGGAAGGTTCCTTTCTTTATCCCGTATTGATATTGGATGCTCCGGAGGATTCAGAAGTATGTGCAAAGGAAGCTTTTGCACCGCTTGCAGTCTGTAACAGTTTTGAAACAGAAGAAGAACTTGTTGAAAAGGTAAATAACTCAGAATACGGGCTTCAATGCGGTGTTTTAACCTCAGACATTGAAAGAGCAATTAAATTAGCAAAAGAGATTGAAGTCGGCGGGGTCATAATTAATGATATTCCTTCCTTCAGAGTTGATCATATGCCCTACGGAGGCGTAAAGGGCTCGGGAATGGGAAGGGAAGGTCCGAGATATGCAATCAGAGATTTTGTTGAAGAAAAAATTGTGGTAATAAAGGTAAAATAGAAAAATTTTTAACAATTATATAAGCTCCCTATAAAAATGAAATATTATAATAAAGGCACTAATTTTAAATTTGTCCAAAAATAGGGGGTATATCGAAATTTTCCTTGAATGCAAGGATAATCTTGCCCGATTCCCCGTTTTCAATTCCTATATCCGGGAAACCGAGTTTTACCTTTAAATCTTTCTCAAGGGGATTATAAAGAATCAAATTCGCATTAACTTTAAAGGAATAATCCGTATTTTGATAAAATGAAATTATTTCGCTTTCAAGGACTATACTTGTTTCTTCTACAGGATAAACATTTGTTCCACTGCCGTAAAAAATTGCATCATTAGCATAAATAAAAAAGCTGACAAATAAAAGGATAAATTTAAAATTCCGCATAAATATCCATACCACCTATTTCCTTTATTTCATAAATATAACTTTTCTTAAAATTTTCTTCTCACCGAGCTGAAACTTTATGAAATAAACACCCGATTTTAAATGTCCGATTGTCTCCCTATAATGTCCCGGTGAAATACCATTTTTCATTTTGTAAAAAACCCGCCTGCCGGATACACTGTATAAACTCAGGATTAAATTCTTACTGGATAAATACGGAGGGACACCATAATGTAAATCAATACAATTTTTACCATTCAGAATTTCCAAATAAAATTTATCGGGTATCTTTTCGTTCTTTTCAGAAACATGTGTTATATATTTTACTTCAATCTTATCCACCCATCCTCCGTCAGAGCCCGCAGCCTCCGAGCCGTCTTTTCTGTAAACCCACTTCACCGTATGCGTATCCTGGTCCTGAATTACAAGTATTTCCCTCTGCCAGTCCACCTCACCCGAAATGTAAAATTTCAAAGTGTCATCCTTATAGAATAATAGTTTGTCATATACACTTTCGGATGATACTTTCCAATAAAAACTCAAAGTGCATGGTCCTACAACTTGCGTTGAAAGAAAAGTACTTTCATTGTTACCGATTTTTCCTGAAACAACCGCATCACTATCAAAATATGAAACAGCAGTCTGACCCATCCAGTTTGCATTTCCACCTGTAACGAAATTGAGGGCAAAATTATCAGCCGCTTCATTAATAGAAACCTCAGTGTAGTTAATGGGGAAATATTCAACAAAATCAACCCAGCCTGCATCCTGCCCATATGAACCGCTTCCGTCTTTTGCATATACCCATCTCAATGTATCCTCTCCGGGAACCAAATTGATAAATTTTTCCTGCGTCCAGTCAACTTCACCTGACAATTAATATTTAAGGTCAGAACCCCTGTAATATCTATAAAACCTGAGATAATCATACCCGGCTTCAGAAGAGACCTTCCAGTAAAATTTCAAACTGCAAGGAGACTGAACAACTGTTTTCAAATATACGGATTGATAATGAGAAATTCTTCCGGAAACCACTGCATCGGAACCGTCAAAAGATAAAGCGGTTTCTCCTGTCCAGCTTCCGTCACCCCCGGTCTCCCAGAGAAGTGCTGAATTGTCAACACCCTCCGGAATGGTTACCTGAGTATTTGAAATGGGGAAATATTCAACAAAATCAACCCAGCCTGCATCCTGCCCATATGAACCGCTTCCGTCTTTTGCATATACCCATCTCAATGTATCCTCTCCGGGAACCCAGATGACAATCTTCTTCTGATTCCAGTCCACATCCCCTGAGATAGAATAAAAAAGCTGTGCATTCCCAGAGATAATTGTTCTATAAAACCGAAGATAATCATATCCGGCTTCAGAAGAGACCTTCCAGTAAAACTTCAAACTGCAAGGAGACTGAACAACCGTTCCCAGGTAAGTGCTCTGAAAGTCGGATATTCCTCCGCTCTGAGCCGCATCACCATCGTAAAAGAAGTAAGTAGTCTGATAAAACCAGACCGAGTCTCCACCCGTGAACCAGGGCAATAAGGTATCATCTACCGCATCCGGAAGTGTCTGAGAATAAAGAGAACATAATACACCCAGCACAATTGTTAAAAAAGCTCTCATTATATAACCTCCGGTTCTTCACAGGAGTTGAACCCTTAAATAAATTACTTTTTTTCTATTTCCGCATAAATATCCATACCACCTATTTCCTTTATTTTTAAATCCTTAAAATTTCTCTTTAAAAGATAGGCTATATTCTCAGGGGACTCAGGAGTTATAACCTCAAGGACGCCGGAATTACCTATGTATTCTCTTATTATCACTTTTTCAACCTTTCTAACATTCTCAAGCAAAAAACTCCTTATATCCCCGAATTTCTCAAAGGAAATGTTATATAAATGAATCTTTACCACATTACCCCCTGTCTCCCATCCTTCTATTATCTCCTTCTTTAAAACACTGAATAAAGAATCCACAAGCTTCTTTTTTATAGAAAAATTAACCTCAGGATAATTCTTCTCTATCCTTTCGGATGCCATTACCTCCGCTGAACGCGGGTCTATTGTCCTGGCAGTCAATACAATATGCTTTATCCCTTTCTCAAAATAAGAAGTCTTTAATGTCTTCTCTTCCTCCCTGTACTCAGCAAAAACTATAATCTCCGCCCCCTCCCTTAAAGCATACCTCGCAAGAATGGTATCATTCGCTCCTGCAAATATAAGTCTCAACCTCTCTTTCCCCATTTTATTCTTTAAACTCACAGGGTCAAGAACAGGAAAACCCGCATCCCTGAATGAACCCGTTAACATATCCTCAAGAAATGAAACATTTGAAAAAACAAGAATACGGGGTCTCCCTTTCTCAAGTATTAAAAGCCTCAATGCAATTAAATCATCCTTTAATTTACCCTCCTTTATCACCGCCCTTATCTTCACCCTGTAAAGCCCTGCTTCCTCCCTCTCCGAAATTATCTGATATTCCTTTACATAACCCTCTGCCTTTGAAAATATCTTGTCCTGAAGAAGCTCATAATTTTCAACAATTGTTTCGGAAGAAAGAAACACTCCGGCACCCTGCTCAACCGCATTCCTTAAAGCGTCCTGAATCGCCCTGTCACGCGCAACTCCCTTTGAAACATTCTGCAATGAAGCAACACCTTCGGATATTACCGCTTTTTCAGATGCGGAAATTAAAAATATAAAAATCCAAAACATAATCATAAAAAAACAGGTTAATCGCGGTTTGGAAACCGCTCCTACATTTATTTTTTAAAATTGTGCGATAAATCACACCGCTACATTGTTTTTTCGCGGTTTGGAAACCGCTCCTACAATTTTTTTTATCCATTATGCCGTTTCCTAAAACAACGCAAGCACAATCTTTTTTCCGACTTTCCATATCACCTTTAACCACTTTAATTTTTCCGCCTCTTTTTTACCCACAACAAAATCCCTTTTATTCAATGCAGACTTTATCTTTATTACCAGAGGAGATTTTGAAAGCTCGGGATCCGATAACACATCATTCAAACTGTTCACAAAATTAATAACCTTTGCTGTCTTCGGATTCTTCGGGTCTATGAATTCCGAAGTATCAAGCAATAAATTTCCGTTTTCATCATAAAACTTAGGAAAAACAGTAGGTTTTACATCCGCTCCTGATACATCAATCACAGCACCGGAATAATTCAAAGCCTTCAATTTCGGCTCTTCCTTTATCTCGCCCTTTTTCCTGGGAACTTCGGGCAACAAGGGTGTTACAAATCCATCCTCTCCGTAAAAATTTACCGCAAGCTCAACCTCCACAATTCCATTTTCCCTATCAATCTTCGGCTCCCCTATCATCCTTGCATTCTTCACAACACCCTGAACCCTGCTTAATATTAAATCACTTTTTAAAATGTAATTCTCAACTATCGTCTCGGAAGTTATATGAACTCCCTTTATTGTCTCAAGTAGATTCCTCTGCGCAACAACAATTGCAACCCTTCTTGCTTTAAGAATTTCCTGTGATAAATTCTTCGCCTTCGGGTCAAAAGCACCATAACCTTTTGCAGTAACAACACCTTTAATCCAGTCAATCTTACCGTGCTCCGTAACCTCAATACCTTTTTGAGGTGAAGCAAGCTGCAGAAAAATAATAAAGGAAATTAAAAGTTTCATATTTTACCTCCCGGTTTGATTTTTTGCATACCGGCGTCTGAGGATACATTCATCTCTTTTTATCTCTTTATTGCCTTTTTTAAAGCATGTAAACAATTACCGACAGCCATCTCAAGCGCGGATTCCTTGTTAAGCATACTTTCGCCCCTTCCCCTTGAATAATAAACAACCTCTCCTGTCTCCACATTTACAAGCTTAAAATAAATTCCTATCACATAAAGCACGCTCCCACCACTTATATTTCTTCCGGCTGTCTCTATATTATAAATTCCCACAAGCTCCGCACCCAGAATCTTTCCGAATTCAACCGCCTGTGATTCATCCACAATACCTGAATACTGGAAACCCTGCTCATCAAGAACCTTCTCTATATCCCTTCTTTCAATAAGCGTAAAAAGACCGGTCCCCAGGAGTTCCATTGAAAATACATCGTAAAGCTTTGTGAGGTCCTTCTCCTTCAAATAAGGAGAACTTTTAAGCGGAATAAGTGCAACCCTGTAAGTCCTTGTTAAATCAAAAGAAGGAGCAATTGTTCCCTTCGCATAATACCCTGTCATGCAGGAAACAAAATATATAAATAAAATCACCAGCCCTCTTCCCATCCTTCCTCCTCCTTTTCTCCTTTTTCATATTTCTTTATCCACTCCCTTAACTCCTCCTTTGAAGAAGAAAATTTAAAGGATGAATAAACCTCATGAAAATTTTCCTTATCCACCAGTTTGGGATAAACAATTTTACAGGCTTCAATCTTATTATCTTCAAAATTAAACATCTCGAGGATGTCAATAAGCTGAGAAACAGTGAAATAATTTCTATCAGCCGCATCTCTGAGAATTTCAAGCCTTGTATCCTCAAAACTCTCATCCTTTAAAGACCTTAAAAGTGACCTGAAGGAAGAAGAACTCATCGGCTCCGGTTTCTTTTCAACCTCCACCTTTACTTTAACTTCCTTCACAGGAGAAAGGGACTTAACATAAAGAATATGCTCCATACCCTTTTTTATCTCTATCTTCTTTTCCCATTTTCCTCCTTTTACGGCAACAATTATTTTGTAAAATCCCGGAGAATATACTTCCTTCATTGTGGGTATATCCGCCCTGTGAATCGGGAGTAATCCTCTGTCGGTTCTTATTTCAACAATCGCTCCCTCGGGTTCCAGAACCTTTATTACCGTGCTCCTGTCTCTCGTTTTTCTCCTTATAAGAAGATAATCACTGGTTTCTTCCCTCTCCTCATACTCTTCCTTAACCTCTGTTTCACTCCCTTTTACCTTCACTTTCATCTTTATTCCCTCCTCCATCCCTGGCAACTTCATTTCAATTTCACCTTCTTCCTGAGAATAAAGGGATAAAGGCACAGCAAAAATAAATGCTCCTGTTATGAAAAATTTTATCAATTTTTGCATCATTTTTCTCCTTATTAATTTAACGGGATTTGAACCCTTTTAAATTTAAATTAAACATTTTAAAAATAATTTCTTAGAAAAATCTTAGAAAAATTGCATGAAATTCTTATTATACTTTATTTTCATTAATATTTTAACCTTATTCTTTGACTCTGAGATCCTTCGGAGGTTTTATTCTTAATCTTAAATAAAACTCTTTGTTGCATTTTTTCAATATTTTTATTATTTCTTTATCCCTGTTTTGTTTTTTAAGGCATTCTATAAGAAGCCGGTAAGCTTCAATATTTACCGGATCTTCCTCAATCGTTTTTTTGAGAACTTCTTCAGCATCCCGATATTTTCCTGTATCCACAAGTATTCTGCTTTTGAGAAGAAGAAGTTCAATGTATTTTTCTTTATAAAAATCTCTTTTAAACATACAGAAATCTGAGTATCTTTCACACGACAAATACTCATCTTTATAAAGCTTTAGTGCTTTTTCAACATTTAGGAGTCTTTCATGAGAGGACGAAGATGAAAAGGCTTTTTTATAAAAATTCAAAAAATGATAGGTGTCAACAAATTCTTCCTCACCTTTGAGAACGTAATTATCTCTTTGTCTCACCAGTTCAAAAGGTAGAGAATTTTCTTTAAAGAATTTCCTTAATTCACTTACAGTGAAATAAAGAGAATTCTTTGCTTTGTTTACATTCATATTTCTCCAGAAGTTCTCTATTATCATATCCTGAACACACGGAGAATTAAGATTCATAAAAAAGAATTTCAGAACTTTTCTTGTCTTTTCTCCTTTTATCTTGCTAAGCGGAACCTCTCTTCCATCTTTTATAATTTTAAACTCTCCGAACATCTGAATCCATGTTTTTCTTTTATTCTCTTCCAGAACTTCTTCTTTTTCTTTTAATAAAATTTTGAAATTGAATTTTCGGAGAAGCGAATCAAGTTTTTTAGAATAAAATTTTACTTTTTTCTCATCGCCTATAACTTTTAAAGCCTTTATCAAATAAATAAGAAGCCATATAAATTCAAATGTTTTTCCCAGTTTTGAAAGATTTCTACAATCCTTTTCCATCTCGTTCACCCTGCTTTTATACCCGTCCAGAACCGAAAGATAATTTAAAAATCCTTTTATGAGAAATTTAAGATTTAAAATCTGGCTGTTTTCTGCCCTTTCATTAATATCTCTTAATATTTCTTTTGCCCTTTCATATTCTCCTTTTTTAACATAAAGATAGGAAAGATGAAAATAAGGACTGATATAATACACACTCCCGTATTCTTTCAATCTTAAAGCAGCATTTTTCAAAAGTTTTTCCGCTTCATCAAACTTTCTCTCAAATATTTTTATTCTTGCTTCCATTTCCAGGCAGCTGATATAAATGAATTCTTCATATAAAACCGCGAGAAATTTGGCTTTCTCTAAGAAATGGTATGCCTTTTCAATCTCATTCATCCAGAAAAACAGCTCTGCAAGATTTAAAAGAATAACGCAGTAATTATATACATCCCGTATTTCTTGTGCTTGTGAAAGAAGAGAGAAGAATTCTTCTTTATTCAAAACTCCTTTTTCCTTTTCGGATATAGCCAATCCTATCTTAAAAGGGAGTAAGATTTTTATATTTTTATAATTTTTTATTATTTCTAAAGCCTTTTTATAATATTTCTCTGCCTTTTTAATCTCTCCTGAAAGCAAATGAATTGAACCGAGCCTCCCTACACATGCACTTTTTAATTTAATATCATTATCGGGAATAGCCTTTAAAAAAGATTTTATAAACTTTTGTGCGGTTTTAAAATCTCCTTCCAAGATTTTTACATCCACTCCCAAAAAAGAAGCATCAAAATAAAGTTCAGACTTTTTCTTCCGACTTATTTTACTGAACATTTCAAAGGATTTTTTATATTCGCCTTTTTTTCTGTAATAAATACCCTTTAAAAAGACAAATTCGTCGTCATCTTTCATATTTGGAGGAAGACTCTCCAAGATTTTTCTCAAAAAGATAGGCTCATTCTGAACATCAATTTCATAATACTTTTTTTTAATTAAATTTTTTAAACCTTCAAATTCTTTTGCATATAAATAAAGACATGATACGAATGCAGGAAATTCGTTCTTATAATACTCTCCTATTTTTTTTAAAAGCATTTTATTCATTATCCCTTTTTCCCTTAAAAATTGAAGAAACAGGGAATGAACGGACCACATATTCCTTTTTATATTTTCAACAAAGAGTTTTTTCGCCTTTAAAAATTTTAACAAATTCAGCAGGGTTCTGAAATCTTCCTGACTCATAAGGTCTTTTATTTCTGAAAGCCGAAAGACCTCGGGCAATAGTGCGAGAATCGATAACCCGTTTTTCAAATGTTTCGGTATAAGCGTCAGAACTTCTTTTTCCATAAAATCAAGAAAAGAAATTTCCAAAAAACTTTCCTTAATTTCCTTTATACCCTTTTCTTTTATTTTTTCAAGCACAACACTTACAGCAATAGGCCATCCTGATGTGAATTCATAAATCATATTAAGTTCTTCATTATTAATTCTTTTTTTAAATTTTTTCCAGTAATATTTTTTTATTTCATCCTTTGTAAACCAGAATTCATTTTTTGTAAATAATTTATATTCAAATGAAAAATACTTTTCTATATCAACTTCATCCCTTGATGCAAAAAGGAAATATACATCAGAGGGAGTATAGGAAGTTATATAAGAAAAAAACTTGAGAACCTTAGGATTGTGAGAAATTTTATGAAAGTTATCAAACATAAAAATTAAGTTCCTTTTATTGGAAAGGGTCTGTAAGAAAGAACTGATTTCAAGTTTATTCTCCCCGGAATATTCGTTTTCCAAACACAGGGCAAGATTCTTAACAAGAAACTCAATCTCATTGTCTCTCTCATCGAGTCTGTAATAAAAAGCTCTTTTTTTAAACATATTTTTAATTTGTGCAAGAAAGTAAGTCTTACCGGAACCCGGTGGAGCAAACAAAAAAAAGATTTTTTTATCCCTCAGATTAAGAAAAGTTCTCAAAAGCTTTTCTCTCTTTACAAATATTGAATCACCTTTAAAAATTTCAAACTTGCTTACTGATTCATCTTTTTTCATAGTTTTAAATTTAAAAAAAATACTAATTAAAAATCAAAAGGTGTTAATTCCTTTTCCTGATATAAAATATTCTTCTGTGCGATAAATTTTACTGTCACGATTTCGCAGTTAGAAATTACCCCTACAACTACCTTTTTCCTACTTTCAGAAGCATAAACAACACGCCACTCATTAGCAACACTGAATTAACCGAAAATTTTTGAAATTAATTTTCCTGCATAATGGGATAATATAAGGACCAGACCCGCAATAAAAAGATGTTCGGATACAACCTTAAAAGGATTTTCTCTCTGCACCCTTGCAAGGATAAAACTTGCTATCCCCAGAACAATTAATCCCCAACATATATTTAATAAAATAGCATGACTCAGTTTTAAAAATACAACAGGAATTATAAATGTGGATGCAAAAAGGAACTTTGATAAAAACGTAACAACTGTTGAAACCCAAATCTCCTTTCCTGAATGAACATTTTCGGATTCCTCTGATATATGTATTCCGAGCGCATCCGAAAAAGCATCAGCAATGGCAATTGTCAATATTCCTCCTATAACAGCAAGTCTTGACTGCGTTCCAGAAGAAAGACCGACCATAAGCCCCATAGTCGTAATGATACCCGAAGTCATTCCGAATGAAAAACCGACAGTAATTGAGTGTTTCATTTTTTAAATATAAAATAATAGAAACAAAAAATTCCAAGTGAATGATTCATGATCACAAAGCTGTTCTTCCAAATATCCTTCATCGTGTCAAAAATTATCTTTTATATAAACTTCAATATTTCCTTATATTTCTCAATTCTTAAATATTTTCCTTCCCTTTGAATAAGCCAGGTCATCCAGCACATTTCAATTGCCCTTATGCCCGTTTTTGATGATATTTCATGAATTTTCTTAATAAATTTTATATCTTCCTCCACCCTTCCCATTCCTGCTTTTTCAAAAATCTTATTTAAAACCCTCTTTACAATTTTATCAGGCATCACCGTATCAATTCCTCCCATCATCCTCAAATACTGAAAAGTATTTATTCCAACCCCTTTTATTTTGAAAATCGGATCATCTCTCAATTTCTCAATATCCGAATTCTTAGCCCATAACCTGAACGCTTCCCTGTCATTTAATTTCTTTCTCCTTTTTAATCGGCACAAATATTCAGAAATTTTCCTGATAACCTCCCAAGATCTCTTATTTTTCCATATATAAAACGCTCTCTTATAATCAAATTCAGCCAAATCACATATATCCCTTATAATCCCTTCTTCAATAAAATCTTCTTTGAATTTCATGACTTTTGGCACAACTGCTGTAAAGTAATTCAAACCTATTGAAGTGAATGCTGCATCAACTATCATTAAAGGAACAGAGGCGCCCCATCTTTCCGTTCTCAAACATCTATCGCAATAACCCTTTAAGCCATCTATTTTTGAAATATAATCATTTAAAATTTCTTTTATTTTCATAGTTTTATTATAATAAAAAATGCTGTTTCTTTTACTTTTATCTCAAATTATTACATCTTCCTTCGGTGAAAACAGAGGGACAAGATTCCATATGGGAATTGATATTTCAACTAATAAAAAGAAGGGAATACCTATTTTCTCCCCTTTTAAAGGGAAAATTGTAAGAGTGAAAGATTCATGGAAAGGATACGGAAGAACAATTTATCTGAAGAATAAAAAGGGATACATATATGCATTTGTTCATTTGAATGACTTCAGGGAGGACATTGAAAAGATTGTTTATTTAAAGAAAAAAGAGAATAAAAAAAATGAAATAAGTTTATTTATCAACATTAAAATAGATTCAGCAGAAATCGTTGCTTTTTCAGGCAACTCCGGAACAAAGACTCCCCATATACATCTGGAAATACGCAAAGGTTTTGATGAGGTAATAAATCCGCTTTATATTCTGAATGTAAAAGACACAATCAGACCTGTAATTAAAAAAATAAAAATATATCCGCTTTTTAATTCAAAACTTTTCGGAAGTTATATCCCCCGAGAATTTAAAAGACCCTTTCCTGATACCGTTTTTATAACATCCGATTTTTGGCTATGGATAAGTGCATTTGACTATCAAAGTAAAAACTCGGATAAAATTGCTGTCTATAAAATAACAATTTCAATTTTTGATTCTGTGATTTGCGAATTGAAGTTTGACAGCATTAATTACAAAAATAATTATATTGCACGGGCATTATACACAAAAACTGATAACTTTTTTTCCACAAGCTATATTCATCCGATTAATATGGAAAATAGTCCATGGAAAGGACATACTTTTATATCTCCGAAAAAGAAAAAATTTCTTTTAAAGATAAAAGCATTTGATTTTAAGGGAAATTATGATGAGGTGAAGATATGGGTAAAAAGAGAGACAAAAATCAGAAAAATTAAAAACAAAAGTATTTACTTTGTTCTGGATGGGATTATTTTTAAAGAAAACGAAAAAGAAAAAAAGATTCTTTTAAAGCCGGGAAACTATGGGAGAATAAAAGATTTTATATATGTCTTTCCTTTGCCTGAGAAATCTTATAAAGTTAAATTAAAGAATTTTGAAATAAAAATTCCTAAGTATTCCCAATTTTTTCCTTATCCTTTATTTTTTAAAGAAAAATATGACACATTATTTATTTATTCTGCAAAGGTTCCGTTAAAAAATCCTTTAAAAATAAAAATTAAGAATAAAAAGAAAGAAGAAATTATTTTAAAATTCAACGAATTTTCACATAAAGAAGAACTATTTTCTCCTGATACAGTTTTTTACACTTACTCATGGGGAAAGTTTTGGAAGAAGACAGATACGGTGAAGCCTTTTATAAAAGCAAAAAAGACATATTATATTAACAAAAACAAAAATTTTGAAGTCCGGTTTTATGTAAGTGACAATTACGGAGTAAAGGATATTAATTTTTATATTAATAATGAGTGGGAACCGGTGCTTTATAATCCTAATACCTTTGAGGCAAGGGTAAAAGTAATGCGGGAGATTAAAGAAAAAAATTTAAATTTCAAAATAATTGTTCATGATTATTCCGATAACATGAAAGAATTTAAAGGCGAAATTATTTGTAAATTTTAGAATTTTAACATAAGTTTGATATAATCTCTTAAATCACATTTAGTCCATGTTTGCCAAATTTTTAAAGACAAATACGGGGTAAGTCGCATAATGCAGTCATATTTTATTTAAGAAAAATCAACTTTTATTGCACTTCTTCTTCCCGAGATCGCAAAAATATTTTTATCTTTTAAAAACTCAAATAATTCCTTATCTCGACTGGATACAAGAAATGATCTAAATACAGGAGACAGATCCTGTATTTTTATAAACTCTTCCTCAATACCCACATTAAGCAGTGTATCAACAAAAATTCCGCTTATATCCCAGGTTGAATTTAATTCAGAATAAACAAGAATGAATTTTGAGTCTTTATATTCACATTTAAGGTCTTTCGGCTGTAATAAAATAATCAGCCATATTGCAAAAACCTTTTGCGTAAATTATATATTCCGAATTTTCATATCTGACCGATACCGTATCAAAAGGAAAATCTTTTTTAAGAACAAGAACAAAGGATGTGTCTCCGGGAATATTTCTAAATATATATCCGGCTCAGGATTTAAATTATTTCTCTCAATATAAAAAGAATCCATTAAAATACCATTGTGATCAAAAATTGCTCCCCTTATTCCGCTGTCTGTTTCAAAGACCATAAAAAATTTACTCCCGAAATTTTTTACATAGGGACGAATATCATTTAAAGGAGAATATATTAAAGAAAAACAAAGTATATAATTAAAGGATTTGAACCTCATCTTATTTTTATTATTTTAAAGGCTCTTTTCTTATTTTTCAATCCAACAAAATAAATTTTTTTTATCTCTTAGTTTTTTTATTTTAATTTTATTATTTTTCTTTTCATCCATTTCCCTGAGCCTCGGTCTTTAAGGACTTAAATCTAAACTGTCAAAATTATACGATAAAATTAAAAAATCAAGTTCTGAATTTTTTTCTATGAGAATTTACTGATAAGGTAGCTCTTCGGTATTCTCAGATAATTTATCTATCCAAAAGAGAAAATTGAAACAGAATTAATCACCGATAGCTGTACATAAGGATAAAAGAAAGGTGTGAATCAGAAAGTTTGTTCCACCGTAAGAAAAAAATGGTAAAGGAATCCCGGTCAAAGGAATTAAACCGATTACACCCCCTATATTTAAAAAAAAGGAATAAAATATGGAAGAAAAAATACCAAGAACAAAAAAAGAATAAAACCCCCTTAATCCGAAGGAAAGACTCAATATTTCCCTTAAAAGTAAAAAATAAAAAAGAAGCAAAAATAAGGAACCTATGAATCCGAATTCTTCTGCAAAAGAAGCAAAAGCAAAATCAGAATGGGCAGCAGGCAAAAAGGCAAGACTTTTATGTGTACCTTTTAAAAAACCCTTACCTGTTATTCCTCCTGAACCTATCGCAAGTTTACCCTGTAAAAGTTGCCAACCTCCTCCCTTAGGGTCTTTTGAAGGATTTAAAAAATAAATAATCCTCTTCCTCTGATATTCTTTTAAAACATTGTTGAAAATAAAAGGAACCACAAGACCCGGCATCATTATTGAAAAAGTTAAAAATAATTTATCGTTCATCACAAATTTCTTACCGAAAATAACAAATAAAAGAGATAATACGGAAAAGATTAAAAATATTAAGAAATTAAAAGAAAAAAGAAGGGATAAAAAAGCAAAAAAGAAAAGCAATTTAACTTTTATTTCAAAGTCTGAATATAAAAGAAATATCCCGTATAAAAAAATATAAAAGGTTGCAGAGCCCAAATCAGGCTCAATTAGTATTAAAATGAAAGGCAAAAGGTGCAGGATAAAAAAATAAAATGACTTTATATACCCGCCTCTTTTACTTCCTGCCCACAGAATTGAAAAGAAATATATTAACAATGGTTTTACAGCATCCGAAACCTGAAAGGAAAAATTAAATACATGAAACCACCTTTTTACTCCTTGTTCTTTTATTAAAACAAGCAAAAGCATTAAAATCCCGATTATATAAAAAAGATAACTCAATTCCTTCCATTCCGGTATTTTAACTCTGTGAAAAATTAAAAATATTATTAAAGCAAGCAAGAATGCGGTTAAATGTTTATAAAATAAATTAATTCCCAAAGATTTAGAAACCGAATAAATATTTAAAAGTCCTGCAAATGAAATTAAAAGATATAATGCAAAAATTCTATATTTCCTTTTTTTCATTTTTAATTATCCAGTTTATTATTTTTCCTGCAAGAGGAGCAGCAATTTCTCCTCCCATTCCGCTGTTTTCAACAATCAGAACAAGGACATATTCCGGATCTTCATAAGGGAAAAAACAGGCAAAAAGAGCATGATCCTCTCCTTTCGGATTCTGGGCGGTACCCGTTTTACCGCCTATACTTAAGTTCTTCACACCGGCTAATCTTCCGGTCCCTTTTTCGCCTTGCACTACCCTGAAAAGTGCCTTTTTCAAAATCTCCACATTTTCTTTTTTAAAAGGCAATTCAAATTCTCCGCTTTCTTTCTCTTTTAAGATATGAGGTATCTTACATTTACCCGATAATGAAATTGCTCCGAAAAGAAGGGCTAACTCAACAGGAGTCATCAAAATTTCACCCTGACCTATTCCGAGATTCAAAACATTGCCTTCACCATATCCGTATTTTCCGTATTTTTTTTCGTAAAATTCTAAAGTCGGATAAAAACCTTTTTTTTCACCCGGCAAATCTATACCGGTTTTATCAAAGATATTCAGTTTTTTTAAAAATTCAAGATATCTTTTTAATCCTATTCTTTTTGAAATTTCATAAAAATAAACATCACAGGAAACTTCAACAGCTTTAAAGAAATTAACCCTACCGTGTCCCTCTTTTTTCCAGTCCTTAAATACTCTGTTTCCGAATTTATATTCTCCCTGACAGGATATAAACTCATTTGTGTCTATTACACCGAGTTCGAGACCTATCAAAGCGGTTATGACTTTAAATATACTTCCGGGCGGATATAAGCCCTGTGTAGCCCTGTTCAAAAGCGGATTTAAAGTGTCTTTCAGAATTTTGTTAAATTCCTCTTTTTCTCTTATCCCTGTTAACAAATTTAAATCAAAGGAGGGTTTTGAATACAAGGCAACAACTTCTCCTGTCTTTGGTTTAAATACAACACATGCTCCTTTTTGATAAGGGGAAAAAATTGAATCAATAAATAAACCTAAAGCAAAATCAAGAGCAAGGGTTATGTCTTTTCCGTCTATCGGCTCAATAGGAGGTCTTGTTTCTTTATTATATATTTTGCCTTTTGCATCAATTAAAAGAAATTTATATCCGTCTTTACCCTTTAATATGTTATCATAAAACTTTTCAATCCCTGATTTTCCTATTCTCTCAAGAGGGTCAAGACCTTTTTCAATCTCATTTTTTGAAGGAAGACCCGTGAATCCTATCGTTTGAGCATATATGTGTTTGTAAGGATAAAATCTGTAAGGAAAGACACGGACATTGAAAATTTTCGAAGAATCCGGGTCTTCAAGGAATCTCACAACATTCTCGAACGGAACATCCTCAAGATAAACTTTACCGTTTTTCAACAATCTGAATCCTGTCCTCCAGAAAGCAACTACTTTTCCCTTTCTGTCTAATATCCTTCCCCTTTTTGAAGGAATTCTCATTTTCTTTGTCCTTATCATTATCGACTTTTCTTCATAAAACTCCCCCTTTAAAACCTGCATTTCAAAAATTTTTAAAATAAATGTAAAGGTTAAGAAATAGAAAATGAATTTTATAAAATTCTTTGAAAGAATTTTTTCCATGGTATAATATCAATTATAAAAAAAATTAAGAAAGAAAAAAGAAAAACAATAAAATTTCTTTGAATTAGAAGAGGAATGAATAAGAAAAGGTCCCGAAAGAATTTAATGAAAATTAAAGAAAAGTTTATCCTGCTTTTTAAGTAAAAATAGACCCAATAAATGAAAAGGTATAAAAAAGTCAAAGGTAATTTATAAAAATAATCATTAAAGATACCGAAGACAAAAAGGTATAAAAAATTTGAAATTTTAACATCGTTTAAAATTAATAAAAATATAATAATCAGAGGAACATCTATTACAAGATTCGGAAAAAATATCCTTATAACAGGAAGGATAAAAAAGGTATTTATTAAAAAAATTATGAATTTCATTCAGGCACCGGAGGAACCGAGAAATAGAATGTGTATTCGGAGGGTCTCCATAAAGGAGTGACATAAACGGTATAAAATATATCTCCTTTCTTTTTATAAAAAGTATCTACAACAAAAGCGGGAATTCCCTTTGGGAAATTTTCTGTAAGTCCTGAAGTAAAAAGTGTGTCTCCCTTTTTAATTTTCGCCCATGAGGGATAGAAGTAAATCTCTCCTTTCAAATCTCCTGTTCCTTGATAAAGGGATAATACTTTATTTTTGGAGATAAGGGAGCATTTAAAATCCGGACTGAAGATTGTTCTTACTCTCAAAATATTTCCTGTTTTTTCTATGATCTTACCCACGAGTGCTCCTTTTGAGACAACTACATCCCCTTTTTCCCCTTCTCCTTTCAGAATAATTAATTCCGGACAGGGAAAATTACTGTAATAAACCGGATATAAGACATATAGGGGAATTTTTTCTTTTAAATAAAAAAAACTCTTTATTTTTTCTTCTGTTCTTTTTCTGAAATAAAAAAAAGAATTTATTTCTTCATACAAATAGTAATAAGGATAAAAAATATAAGCATCTATAAGTTTATTGAAATTTCTGTGAACTTTATTGTTAAAAAGAAAAAGAGAAATTAGAATAAGTATAAACGGAGAGTGATTTTTAATCAAAAGTTTTCTTTCTCTCTCTCAATAAAACTTTTTCATAGTTTTCGATATTATCAAGGATTTTTCCTGCACCCCTTGCGACACATGTTCTCGGATCCTCTGCAATTCTCACAGGAAGACCTGTTGCTTCTTGAATGAGAATATCAAGATTTTTCAATAAAGCACCACCACCTGTTAGATATATACCTCTATCAATTATATCGGAAGAGAGTTCAGGAGGGGTTTTATCAAGTGCCTTCCTTGTAGCATCTAAGATTTGGGATAGAGGTTCGCGTAATGCGTCTCTTACTTCATTTGAAGTAATTTTTAATGTCCTGGGAACACCTCTTACCATATCCCTCCCCCTTATCTCCATTTCTTTTTCTTCACCTATTGCAACGCAATTTCCGATTTCAATTTTTATCCTTTCCGCAGTTTGCATTCCGATTAAAACATTATATTTCCTTTTTACATACTCAACGATTGCTTCATCCATCTCATCTCCTGCTGTCCTTATTGATATATTGGAGACAATTCCGTTTAAAGCAATAACTGCAATTTCCGTTGTACCACCTCCTATGTCAATTACCATATTTCCAATTGGCTCGGAGATAGGAAGTCCTATTCCCACCGCAGCAGCAATAGGTTCGGAAACAAGATGAACTTCCCTTGCACCCGCCTGAATAGCAGAGTCTTTGACTGCCCTCATCTCAACCTCGGTTATTCCGGATGGAACACATATTAATACCTTTGGATGTAAAAATAATGTTTTTTTTGTTACTTTTGTTAAGAAATAATGTAACATCTCCTGAACAAGAGCAAAATCAGCAATGACCCCGTCTTTCATGGGTCTTCTTGCCAGAATTTCGGAGGGTGTTTTCCCGAGCATTTTCTTCGCCTCATCACCCACTGCTATTACTTTGCCCGTTTCTTTATCTATTGCAACAACAGACGGTTCATCAAGAACGATTCCCCTTTCTTTGAGGTATACAAGAGTTGTTGCTGTTCCCAAATCAACTGCTACTTCGTTTCCCAGAAAAAAGTTAAAAAATTTAAAAAAATTAAATTTCACAATTTCTAATAATTTTTTCCGAATTTTTCTCTTAAAATTGTTTTCACCCTTGCAATGTCCCTTTTAACTTTTCTTATTTCCATTGGGTTTTCAAGACTACCCAGAACCTTCTTTGTTCTTAACTCAAAAAGTTTTTCTTTTAATTCTTTTAATATTCTTAAAAGTTCTTCTTGGTCGAGCTCTCTGAGTTCGGATGCTTTCATACACCTCCCTCCTTATAACTTACAAATCTTGTCTTTATAGGCAATTTATGGGAAGCAAGACGGAATGCCTCTCTGGCATCCTCTTCAGATACACCCGCAAGTTCAAACATAATTCTTCCCCTTTTAACAACAGCAACATAGTGGTCCACATTTCCCTTACCCTTTCCCATTCTTGTTTCCGCAGGTTTCTTTGTTACCGGTTTATCAGGAAAAATCCTTATCCATAATTTACCACCCTTTTTAAGATACCTTCCTATTGCAAGTCTAACCGCTTCAATCTGATTTGCAGTAATCCAGGCGGATTCAAGGGCTTTTAGTCCATACTCTCCGAAAGCAAGATGTGAACCTGCCAGTGCTTTACCTTTTCTTCTCCCCCTGTGTTGTTTTCTGAATTTCATTCTCTTTGGTTGAAGCATGATTAAACCTCCTCTTCAGCCGGTTTTTCAAGGAACTCTCCTTTATAAATCCATACCTTAACTCCTATGGTTCCGTATCTTGTAAAAGCAGTAGCAAATCCGTAATCAATATCCGCCCTTATGGTTTGAAGGGGAACCCTTCCCTGCATGTAGCCTTCTTTTCTTGCAATTTCTGCTCCTGCGAGACGCCCTTTACACTGGACCTTTATTCCTTTTGCTCCCATTCTCATCGCTTGTGAAACAGCCCTTTTCATGGCTCTTCTGTGAGAAACCTGTTGTTCAATCCTCCTTGCAATTGCACTTGCTACCAATTGTGCATCAAGTTCCGGCACCCTTATCTCTTGAACATGGATTGTTATATTTTCATTATTTAAGAGTTTTGCGAGTTCCTTTTTTACAAGTTCAATCTCTTTCCCTTTCTGTCCTATCACCATACCCGGAGAAGCAGTATGAATGGTAACGGTTATCTGTTCACCTGCCCTGTCAATAACTATATCAGAAACCCTGGCATCCCTGTATCTGGCATAGAGATATTCCCTTATTTTTAAATCCTCATGTAAATACTTAACATACTCCCCTTTCCTGTCCGCAAACCAGTGTGCTTTCCAATCTTTATATACACCGAGTCTGAAACCGTAAGGATGAACCTTCTGTCCCATTATTTTACCTCCTCAACAATAACTGTAAAATGGGCTGTATGCCTTTTAATAATTGCCGGAATTCCCCTGAAACCCGGTCTTAAGATTCTCCAATAGGGTCCTCTGTCAACTTTACAAACTTTTATTCTTAACCTTTCATAATCAATATCCTCAAATTTAATCCCGTTTTTTACAGCCCAAGAATTGCATGCGGATTTTATCACCTTATACAAAAGTTTTGCGGGTTTCTGAGGGAGAAAATAAAGCATATCAAGTGCTTCTTTGGCATTTTTCCCTCTTACCAGGTCACATACCCTTTTTGCTTTTTTAACCGATGTTCTTAAATATTTAATTTTTGCAACTCCTTCCATTATTTTTTCATTCCCTCCTTTGCTTTTTGTCCCTTATGTCCTCTGAAGGTTCTTGTGGGAGCAAATTCGCCGAGTTTATGCCCTACCATAAGTTCTGTTATATATACAGGTATAAACTTTTTACCGTTATGCACAGCTATTGTTAAACCGACCATTTCAGGAATTATTGTACTTCTCCTTGAATATGTTTTTATAGGGGTTTTATCATCTGTTTGTTTTGCTTTTAAAACCCTTTTCAATAATTTCGGGTCAACATAAACACCTTTCTTTTTTGACCTGGGCATGTTTATTTTCTCCTTTTGATTATGAATCTATTTGAGGGTTTCCTGGGATTTCTTGTTTTTTTACCTTTTGCAATTTTACCCCAGGGTGTCTTTGGGATTTTACCTTTCGTTCTCCCTTCACCGCCTCCATGAGGATGGTCAACAGGATTCATTGCAGTCCCTCTTACATGCGGTTTTCTTCCGAGCCATCTTGTCCTTCCTGCTTTCCCGATTACAATATTCTCATTGTCAATATTTGAAACCCTGCCTATTGTGGCAAGACATTTTACATTTATAAGTCTTACTTCACCCGATGGTAATTGAACATGTGCATATTTTCCCTCTTTTGCAAGAATAACAGCTGCGGTACCGGCTGCTCTCACAAGCTGTCCCCCTCTTCCGGGTACAAGTTCTATATTATGAATCTCCATACCTTCGGGAATTTCCGCGAGCGGTAAAGTGTTTCCTACTTTCAAAGGAGAACCGGGTCCTGATACGATCTCATCACCCACTTTTAATCCCTCGGGTGCAATTATATATCTTTTTTCACCGTCTTTGTAAACAAGAAGGGCTATTCTCGCTGTCCTGTTAGGGTCATACTCTATGCTCAATACCTTTGCAGGTACTCCGAATTTTTCCCTTCTGAAATCAATAATTCTATATAATCTTTTATGTCCGCCTCCCCTGAATCTTACGGTTGTTCTCCCTTGATTGTTTCTTCCACCGGTTTTTTTCAAAGGCTCTGTTAAACTCTTTTCCGGCTCTGTTTTTGTAATTTCATCAAAAGTAAAACCCGTCATAAATCTTCTTGAAGGAGTAACCGGTCTGTATTTTTTAATTCCCATTCCTTTTCCTCCCAAACCCCTTCATAAAGAGGAATTGATTCACCTTCTTTCAATTTAACATATGCTTTTTTCCAAGAGGAAGTTCTACCGTAAAGGCGATGTCTTAATCTTCTGGGTTTGGGCTTTACATTGAGAGTTCTCACCTTTTCAACTTTTACTTTATATAAAGTTTCTATTGCCCATTTTATTTCCTTTTTATTCGCATCTTTTGCAACCCTGAAAATATACTGATTGTATTTTCCCCTCAAAAAGGATGCCTTTTCTGTTATAACCGGAGCAATCACTATATCATAAGGTGATTTATTCAATGTTATCACCTCCCCTTATTTTTAAAAACTCCTCAAAACCTTTTGAGGAAAAGAGGATATAATGGGAATTCAATACCTGATAGGCATTTACATCAACTGCTCTTGTATAAAAAATCTTTTCAAGATTTCGGAATGCAAGAAATTTATCCCTCTCGTTATCAGCAAACAGGAGTAAAACTTTTTCACCGTTAAGACCGAGGTTTGAAAGAACTTTTTTACCTTCTTTTGCCCTGGGTTCTATATTTTCTATGCCTTCCAGTATTTTAATTCTGCTCTCTTTTGCCCTGTCACTTAAAGCACAGAAGAGTGCTTTAAGTTTTGCTTTATAAGGCATTTTTATTGAAAAATCCCTTGGTTTCGGACCGAAAATAACACCGCCTCCCCTCCAAATCGGGGACCTTATGGAACCGTGTCTTGCCCTCCCTAATCCTTTCTGTCTCCAAGGTTTTCTGCCTCCGCCTCTTACTTCTCCCCTGGTCTTTGTGCTTGCGGTTCCTCTCCTCTCTCTTGATAAATAATATTTAACAGCGAGCCAGAGGAGATGGACATTGGGTTTTAACCCGAAAATTTTTTCGGGTAATTTCCTTTCTCCTACTTCATTACCGTTTATATCGAAAATTTTTGCCTTCATTTGACTTTCACTTCATATCTTTTAGCACTTCTCACAACAACGACTCCTCCTTTGGGACCCGGAACAGAACCCTTAACACCGATGATTTTATTTTCCGGATCTACATAAATAACGGTAAGATTAATTACTGTCTCTTTTTCATTTCCGTAATGACCCGCCATCTTTTTTCCCTTCCATACCCTTCCGGGATCGGTAGTCTGTCCGATGGAACCCGGTCTCCTGTGGGACATTGAACCGTGAGAATCCGGACCTCCGCCAAAATCCCACCTCTTCATTACACCCGCAAATCCCCTTCCTTTTGTATAACCGGAAACATCTATTTTTTCTCCGATTTGAAAAATATCCGGCTTAATTTCTTCACCGATTTTAAAAATCTGGGGATCAAACTCACCCCTCACTTCCTTTATAACCTCGGCAGGATAATAATCTCTTTCTCCGAATACTTTTTGAAATTCACCTAAGAGGGGTTTTTTAATCTTGTTTTTTTTCTTTTTTCCCATGCAGAGTTTAAGAGCAGAATAACCGTCTTTTTCCTTTGTTCTATGGGCAAGTACATATACATTATCCACGAGTAAAAGTGTGCAAGCACATATCTCATCCTGATAGGGGATCTGCGTCATACCGATTTTTTTAGCAAGTAATGCTTTCATTTCTCCACACTGACTTCAATTTTCACATCAACTCCCGCGGGCAGGTCCAATTTTGAAAGTTTTTCAACAGTTTCTTGAGTCGGATTTATAATTTCAATCAACCTCTTATGAATTGAATACCAGAATTGTTCCCTTGACCTTTTATGGACATGAGGACTTCTTATAACACTTATCAATGTCCTTTTTGTAGGTAAAGGAATAGGACCTCTTACATCCGCTCCTGTCCCTCTTGCAGTTAATGCAATCCTTTTTGCGGATTTTTCCACAAGTCTCGGATCATAACCCTTGAGTTTTATTCTTATTTTTTCTGTAAGAGGCATCTTAATTTTTGAGTGTATTTAAAAGGATTTCAACCATGGGCATTTCAGGGGATCTCGGATTCGGTATCACTTTCCTTGCAACAGGATCAACTATTAAATCAAGTTGTTCAAGAATGATTTGACCGAGAAGCGGCTGGGAATCTGGTGGTTCGGCAAGCACATCAAATTCTCCTGCCCTCCCGCAAATTTCCACCGTCACCACTCCATATACGGATTTTATTTCTGTTTTATTATTAGCATATCTTACTACAACTTCCCTCATCTTTTTCAGCCCTAATTCTTTCACAATATTCTCCGGCAATACAAGCATAGTAGCACCGGTATCAATCACTGCTTCCAACTCAACTGTCTTCTCCGGCTCAAAAAGGTTTTTAACCTTTATTTTTTCGGTTATTTTTCCCATCAGAAATCATTCAATAATTTCTGTTACAACACCTGCTCCGACAGTTCTTCCTCCTTCACGGATAGCAAATCTTAACTCCTTCTCAAGAGCAACAGGATACATAAGTTCCACTTCAAGATTAACATGGTCACCGGGCATCACCATCTCCCTTCCTTCAGGAAGTTTTATTGTACCTGTTACATCCGTTGTTCTGAAATAAAACTGAGGTTTATATCCGGAGAAGAAAGGAGTATGTCTTCCGCCTTCCTCCTTTGTTAAGACATAAACTTCTGCTTTAAATTTTGTGTGAGGGGTTATAGAACCGGGTTTTGCCAAAACCATTCCCCTTTCAACCTCATCTTTTCCTATTCCTCTTAAAAGGATTCCTACATTATCTCCTGCCCTTGCCTCATCAAGAATTTTTCTGAACATCTCAATTGATGTCGCAACCGTTTTCCTTGTAGGACCGAATCCTACAATTTCAACCTCTTCTCCGGGCTTCAAAACTCCCCTCTCTACCCTTCCCGTTACAACGGTTCCACGACCCGTAATTGAGAAAATATCCTCAATTGCCATTAAGAAAGGCTTATCAATTTCCCTAACAGGGTCAGGGATATAATTATCCATTGCATCAAGAAGATTCCATATTGAGGAACAATGCTCACATTCCCTTTTTCCGCATCCGCATTTGAGGGCATTAAGGGCACTTCCCCTTACTACGGGAACATCATTACCGGGAAACTCATACTTGGTTAATAATTCTCTCACTTCCTCTTCAACCAAATCCACAATCTCCGGATCATCAACCGCATCGGTCTTGTTCACATAAACAACAATATAAGGCACATTAACCTGTCTTGCAAGAAGCACATGCTCTCTTGTCTGAGGCATCACAGAATCAACCGCTGAAACAACAAGAATTGAACCGTCCATCTGAGCAGCACCCGTAATCATATTCTTGATGTAATCGTGGTGTCCGGGACAGTCAATATGCGCATAATGCCTTTTTTCTGTCTCGTATTCAACATGTGCAAGGTTAACAGTTAAAATTTTTGTTTCATCCCTTCTGAACAATTTGACATCTGCCTTTGCAACCTGTTCATAATCCTGTTCTTCCGCGAGTCCGTGCTTGGCAAGAACCTTTGTAATTGCAGCAGTGAGCGTTGTCTTACCATGGTCAATATGACCGATGGTTCCTACATTTACATGCGGTTTTTTCCTTTCAAACTTGGGTTTACTCATTTTTAATTTTCATTTTTTAAAAGGGGGTTTGAACCCAACGCGTAAACTTCCCTCTCCCCTTTCTGGGGGTATTATAAAAATATATTTTAATCTAAAAAATCCTTTTTTTCAAGTTTTAATGGTTTAAATTTTGAAATTTTCATCCACAAACTTGCCCTTCCTTTGGTATGAGACCTCAATGTGGTAGCGTAACCAAAAGTGTTTTTAAGAGGCATTTCAGCTCTTATTTTCATCCAGCCTGTCGCCTCATCAATTCCCTGTTCCAGAATATCTGCCTCCCTTTGAGTGAGGTCCTGAATCACATTTCCGACATATTCTTGGGGAACATTTATTTCCACATAAGAATAAGGTTCAAGAATTTGAGGCTCTGCATTATTTATCGCCTCCTTACCCGCTTCAATTATTCCCAATCTTAAACCGATAGAACTTGTTTTTTCAATATTATACACTTTTTCAAGAATTATTTTCACATTAATGAGCGGATAACCCATCAAAGGACCGAACTCAAGAACCTCGTTTAAGGAATTGAGTGCCACTTCCCTCATTTCCTCTGCCAGATTCATATTCTCATTTATGAAAATCTCGTTTCTCATAAGGTCCTTAAGAGGTAAAACTTTTATCTTTACTTTACCGTAATGTTCCTCACCACCTATTGTTTTTTTCACTTCTTTTATAGACTCTCCCTCTTTTATAATGCTTTCTCTGTAATGAACTTGGGGTTTAAGCGCCCTGAAACTCAAATTATAATCCCTTCTCAATCTGTCAAGTATTATATCAAGATGGAGTTCTCCCATACCGGATATTATTATCTGTCCTGATTCTTCATCAATTTTTAATTTAAATGTGGGATCCTCTTCCATCATCCATTTAAGTCGCTCCTCCAGCTTAGGAAGGTCCCTTGAGGAAACGGGCTCGATTGCCTGTGAAACCACAGGTTCCGGAAAGAGCATTTCTTCATATAAAATAGGATTTTCATATTCACACAGAGTATCACCTGTTCTTAGATTTTTGGGTCCAACAATACCCACTATTTCACCGCATATTGCCTCTTTAAGTGCTTTTCTTCTGTTTGCATGTAATCTGTATAATCTTTGTATTCTCGCTATTTCTTTTGTTCTGGGATTATATATTTTATTTCCCTGTTTTAATGTCCCTGAATATATTCTCAGATAGCATAATTTCCCCATGTCCTCAAAAATCTGTATTTTAAAAACAACACCGCTGAAGGGTTCTTCTGGAGAAGGTTTTCTTTCTATCAATATCTGTTTTAAAGGGTCTTTTCCCTGAATTTTACCTCTGTCAAGAGGTGAAGGAAGATAGAAACAGATACCATCAAGCAAGGGTTGTATTCCTTTATTTTTCAATGCACTCCCTATAAAGACCGGTAAGAATAATTTTTCAAGAACACCTTTTCTTATCAAGTTATGAAGTTTTTCAGAATTAACAAAGCCCTTTTCATAGAATTCATCAGCAACACTTTCGTCTAATTCCGAAAGGGTAATTATCATTTCCTCGTAATATTTAATTGCTTCTTCCGGAAGATTATTTATTTCGTATTCTGAAAAGGAGAGCCCCATTTCATCCTTATCCCATAAAATCTTTTTAAATTCCACAAAGTGATAAACGCCTTTAAATTCTGATTCAATTCCGACCGGCCATTCAAGCAAAAGCGGTTTAATTTTAAGTTTCCTTTCTATATGATCAATGACTCTTAGATGATCGGCACCCTGTCTATCCATTTTGTTAATAAAAGCAATCCTCGGAACATTAAATTTTTCTGCCTGACGCCAGATTGTTTCTGATTGAGGTTCAACTCCTTCAACAGCCGAGAATATTATCACAAGACCGTCAAGAATCCTCAAAGACCTCTCCACCTCAGCAGTAAAGTCCACATGTCCGGGTGTATCAACAATATGAATAATGTAACTTTTCCATTCACAAAAAGTTGCTGCTGCCTGAATCGTGATCCCCCTCTCTTTTTCCTGAATCATGTAATCCATAGTCGCGGTTCCTTCATCCACTTCCCCCATCCTGTGAATTCTTTGTGTGTAAAAAAGAACACGTTCAGTAGTGGTGGTTTTTCCTGCATCAATATGAGCAGCAAAACCGATATTTCTGATTTTGCTTAAATCCATTTCAACTCAGAGGGGAATATTAAGTTATATTTATTTCCTTCGGATTCGCCTTCCTGTCCGGGTGTTTCCTCTCTCATCTCTTTACCATCTGAAATGGGCAAACGCTCTGTTTGCTTCAGCCATCTTATGGGTATTTTCTCTTATTTTGACCGCTCCGCCCTCTCCTTTTGAAGCATCTATAAGTTCTCTTGCAAGTTTCTCAATCATACCCCTCTCGCTTCTTGCTCTTGCTGACCTTATTATCCATTTTATTGCAAGGGAAAGCTGTCTTTTGGGTCTTACCTCAACAGGAACTTGGTATGTCGCACCGCCGACCCTTCTCGGTCTTACTTCCAATTGAGGTTTTACATTCTCAATGGCTTTTTCAAATACCTTTATCCCTTCCTCTCCGGTTATTTCTTTTATTCTCTTCATTGCTCCGTAAAATATCTTCATAGCCAAACTCTTTTTACCGTCCCACATCAGGTTATTTATAAACTTCATAACAAGGGGCGAATTATACACAGGATCAGGCGGAATTTTCCTTTCAGGTGCCCTTCTTCTTCTCATTTTTTTATAAATTTTTTATTAAGGACTTGAACCTTTATCATATTAACTCCAATCTCGGAATTTCAGGAGATTCCGGATTCGGGGTAATTACTCTCTCTTTCGGATTAACCACCAAATCAAGGGATTCAAGCACAACTTGACCTATAAGGGGTTGAGTGCCTTTTTTTTCTTCAATTACTTCAAATATTCCTTCCCTTTCTTTTATTTTTATAAAAACACCTCCGCAAACATTCCTTTTCTCTATCCTGTTATCCGCGTATTTTACTTCCACCTCCCTTAATTTTTTTAAATCAAGTTCTTTCACAACATCGGCAGGCAAAGAAGAAAGGGTAGCACCCGTATCTATAACTGCTTCTAATTCAATCTCTTTATTATTAAAAGGGGAACGATACTTTACTTTTTCTATAATTTTACCCATTTTTATCCCTCTTTCTTCTTCCTTTTTGTTCCGTACAGACTTCTTGAGCTTGATCTTCCTTCAACGCCCGCACAATCATAAACTCCTCTTACAATGTGATATTTCACACCGGGAAGGTCTTTAACACGTCCGCCCCTAACAAGCACAACAGAGTGCTCCTGAAGATTATGTCCTTCACCCGGGATATAAGCAATTATTTCCCTCCCGTTGGAGAGTCTGACTTTTGCAACCTTTCGTAATGCGGAATTGGGCTTTTTAGGATTCGTTGTATAAACACGTATGCATACCCCTCTTTTTTGGGGACAGCTTTCGAGTGCAGGACTTTTGGATTTCCTTTTTTTCGGTTTTCTTCCTTTTTTTACCAGTTGATTAATTGTCGGCATTCAATATCAGTTAAATTTTAAAGGGCTTGAACCTTTTTTGTGTTTATAATTATAAAGGTTAAAAATAAAAAAATCAAATCCGACGATTTAAACTGCTTTTCATTCTTTTCATAATTCCGGTGGGAGCGGTATACCCATCACAATAATTTATTCTCTTGCAAAAGATTATAAAATTTCAAACCGCATAAATGCGACCGCAAACCCGATAAACCCGATCCTATTTCACCACCAATATCTTCCTTTTCATCTCCTTTCCGTCATATTTCAGGATAAAGAAGTATATTCCTTTATGCGGAAGTTTTCTTCTTATCACAAATTCCTTTTTCGGTTTTTCCGAAATCATCATAACCTTCCTCCCGCTTATATCAAAAATCTTCACATCAAGATTTCTTATCCCTTTCCCTTTAATCTCAATCAACTTATCCGATAAACAAGGAACATATAAAAATTTCTTCTGCCATTCATTTTTTCCCTGCACCCCTGATGCAACACTCTCTCCTCCGTCCCATAAAGGCAATATCTTCACCCATCCCTTCTCAGGATCATCCTCCTTATCGTATATCTTCGCCTTTATTGAATCAACATTCATCGTCCCCCAATAGTTGTTCCTCGCAAATATCGTATGCGTTGTATTGTTATAAATATGATAATCGGTATTATCAAGAAACTTATTATAACCCCAACCGTCATTCCCGAATGAAGGCTTCGCCTTATCATCAATAAAAACACCTATCTCATTATTCTTTATTTCAGAAAATTTAACATTCCCCCTCGCATGGTCCGTAAAATAAAAACCGGTATCATTTCCCTCAATAACACAGTTTTCAACCTCTCCTTCATACATTGAACCGACCCATATCCCTTTTTCCGCATTCTTAACCCTTAAATCCCTGAAATCATACTTCCCATCACACCTTTCACCTTCAACCCTTATCCCTTCCTTTTCAATCTCCCTTATTTCAACACTTTTAATTTCAAGATTTGCATTTCTTAAATACCATATACCCCTGTATGCATACTCAATATTTGCATTTTTGATTTCCGTCTCCCTGTGAATCATAGATTTTATAATATCCCTTTTATCATTTCCCCTCTGATTCTCAAAAACAATCCCGAACCAATCACCTTTCTCCTTCACAAAACCGTCGGATGTAAAAATGCAACTTAAAGAATCACCGGAATTTTCATAAATTGCACCTGCCTTTTTACCCTGAATCTTAAAAACAGATTCCCTTCCACGACTTAAAGAAACTCCGGGGAAAATCAAATTGCCTCTTACAATAAGTTCGGCTCTCTCGGAATCATAGCCCGCATTTAAAATATCAAAATCCTTTGCAAACCTTATATATGTATTCGGTCTTATTGTCACACTCACTCCCTGAGGTATAATCAAATCACCTCCTATTGAAACAATCCCCTCCCATACCGTATCCCTTAATACAGGTCCTGCAATGTAAAAACCACCGAATTTCACCTTCCCGAACCTCCCTCCGGTCTCTTCATCATCATATATTGTGCTATCAATCCTCGCAGAATCAGTGTAAGCCCACAAATTACCCTGCGCATATGTCATATAAGGCGTCGCATTTATAAAACTGTATAAAGTATCAAGAAACTTATTTCCCCCGGGATTGTATAATTCCTTGCTCTCAAGATTTCCGAAATTAACATAAAATGAATCATAATAACTCCTTATATAAACATCAGCAGAATCACAACCCTTAATAAAATTATTGCTCCCTATCACCGCTATACTATCAGCAGTCCTTCCCGCAAATATCGCTATCCCGTAAAAACTTGAATCAATCTCGTTCTCAATCCTGTTATCAAATAAAATAATCTTACAAAATCCCTGCGTAACAACAGGTCCGAATTTTCCGAACCTTATCCCTGTTAAATTATTCCTGAAATAACAACCCTCAACCCTCTGTACCGTCGTATCTCCCTTATAATACCTGTGCCCCAATGTCAATCCCGCAAACTCATTCCAATACCTCTTTTCTAATGTCCTTCCGTATAAAGCATTCCCGATAAATGTATCATTCCTTATCAAAACATCAGAAGTACTCCTTATATCAAGGTCCATACCGTGCCTGTAATTGTCCTTTATATAATTACCCTCTGAAATAAGATTTAAAAAACCGACTCCGTAAACCCCGACATAATTGTCTATTATCTCATTCCAGCCTATGTGAACATCGGAAAACCTCAAAAATATGCCCGTAAATGACTCGGAACCGCTCGTATC
Source organism: Caldifarciminota bacterium (assembly GCA_024277525.1). GTDB lineage: Bacteria > Hydrothermota > Hydrothermia > Hydrothermales > JAJRUZ01 > JAJRUZ01. Next base: position 65,608 of record JAJRUZ010000065.1, read on the forward strand.
ACTCTGAGATTCTTTTACACTCCAAGGAACAAAATACCCCTTGTTTTTGTAAATGTAATTGCTGTCAATTGAAACACCGAAACTTGAATCAACAAAAATCCCGCGATAGTTCCCTATTATTGAATCAGAAATGATTCTTATATTGTTGCACTTTTCAAGATTTATCCCTGTCATATTACCCTTATAAACGGAATTTTTTATAATAACAGAATCAGCACCCTCCAAAGATGTCCCTAATTTCGCACCCCGAATCTCTGTTCCCAAAATACTGCTCTTTGAACCCGAAATCCTTATCCCGTACCATGCATCCCTTTTGTCCGAATAATAAGGAATGAATTTAACACGATTTAAATTATCACCGATTGAAAGTATCTTCCCGCTGCTTATTATCTCTATTCTCTCAGGGTCAATACCGAGATTGTAATAATCGGTATAAGGCATTATATAAACCCTTGTCCCGGGAAGTATCCTTAAACTCGCACCCGGAACTATCTTCACATCCCCGTATAAGTAAATCTCGTTCTGCCACACCATATCCCCTGTGATTTCTCCGTAATGAAAATCATTGAAAGGTCCACGATACCAACCCGTATTTTCCGCATCATACCTGCTCTGCACCCAGTGTAAAATCCCCTGCTCGGACGGATCCGATGAAGGAACATCCCACGCAAATACATAATGGTCATAAGGAATCGCAAAAATCTCCGAATCATTGTCCCTGTCAACATCAACAAGCGACAAAGTTGAATAAATACTTGCATTGTAATCAAGATATATCGGAAACCCCTCAACCTCCTCTATTTCATTCGTCAAATCATTATACCTTAAAACATAAATCTTTCCCGAAATTGTCCCGAATATAATCTCCTGATTCCCGTCATGGTCTATATCACCGATTAAAGGCTCAACCGCATGAATCCTGTCCGTCATAACCCTCTTTGCACGATAAGCACCGGGAAAATCGGTATCAAATATATAACATCCTTCCTCGGAGAAAATCCCTACAATCTCAAGAACCGAATCATTATCAAGGTCCGCAGGCGAAATACACATAAGATTCTTCCACCACTCCGCACCCGTATACCTCCCTGTATCAGCAACCCACTCATACACCCTCTGATAAAGTGTGTCAATTATATCAAAAACACACACTTTTAAACCCCCGGTGGAAACTTCAACCTGGGGAGCTATTATCTCAGCATAATTGTCATTGTCCATATCTGCAAGGAAACTGCTTCCCACAAATTTGTAACCTGAATCAGGAAGAATCTTCACAAGGGAATCCCCGTTTACCCCGTTTAAAACAATAATGTAATTTGCACAAAAACCGATAACCTCATCAATTCCGTCCCTGCACACATTTCCCGCAAAAGGCAAAATAGTTGTCCATGTCCAACCGTATTTCGCTTTCCATAATAATAAAGGAGGATTACCGGATTTGTAAACTTTTATCGTATCCTTGTAACTGCGAATTATTAACTCCTTCTCTCCATCACCGTTAACATCCGCTATAACGGGAAAGGAAGCAAAATATTGATTAACCTGAACATCAGGCAATATCTCCGCCTCTATGTTTCCGTAAGGGTCAAATACCCTGACACTCCTCCCTATAACAAATATCTCCTTTGCATAATCATTGTCCCAATCACCTATACCGATACGATAACCGGAAATATTCTCCCCTATTCCTCCCGGCAATTCCCGCGGAAAACCGGGCTTCAAATTACCCCTTGAATCCCAAACATATAAATAACCCGCATCAACCGCAGTTATTATCTCTATCTCCCCGTCCATATCTATATCTGCAAACTTTATACCGCATATCTCAGGATACTTCAGGTCCTTTGCAGGTATAATCTTCGGCCACCCGTACTGATAATCAGGATTCGTCTTATCCGAAAAAACCTCCGTCCCACTGCTCTCATTCCGCGACGAATCAACACAGGTTATATAATACTCATACGAAGTAAAAGACTCCAAACCCTCATGAATGAATATTGAACTTTTCAAAGGCTCGGTATTTAATCTCCTGAATACACCCCCTTCTCTCCTTCCGTAAATATTCCAACCCAGAAAATCAGAAGAAACCGAATCAGAACTCCACCTTATCTCTATTTTCTTCTGCAATCCCTTCGTTCTTATCTCCTCAACAGATAAAACAGGAGGAACAAGGTCAAAATTATGAACCCATTCCCTGTTAAATGAATCCTTTATCACTATTTTAAAAATATCATCATCAAGGGAAATAGGCTTTGTTAAAATAAATACGAATTCATCCTTGCTCATTATCTCTTTACCTTTTGCTAAATCACCTATGTGAGAAACACTGTCCACTATAACAACATAAGGACTCCTTGAACGCAAAATAGCATAAACCCCTTTTGCAAAACCCTCTCCGTAATTCGCAATTTTCGGACATATCCTATATTCTATTACCGCATTTGCAACTTTCACGAAATTATGCCCCGTATGAACAAGCGAATCTGAATAAACCGCTATGTAAAACTTGTCAGAATAAATGTTACCCTCAGCATCCCTCATGTTGGCAATTACCTCAACGGTGTCGTATATAAGTTCCCTTATCAGATGCGAAATCCTTATACGATACCCTCCCCTTACCGAAGAATCCGGAGATATATCACCCAGAGGAACATAACCGGATGTTAAAACCTCTATGTAAGGATCAGGAATGATTATCTCCGCTTCAACACCCCTTGCAAGGGAATTTCCGCTGTTTTTGAATTCAACCGCAAGCGAAAGCTCCTCACCCGGATTCGGTAAATTGTCATTTTTATCCTTGAATTTAAATCCACTCACAGAAATAAAAGGAGAAATAACAGGCTCAATGTTTATTACCTCCTGTGCAGGTAAGAAATTTCTGTATGTTGCAGTTATGTATACGGGCCCCTGTGTCTCAAAATTTACATTCTGAAAATTAATAACCCCGTTTACATCCGTATAACCGCAGCGATACACCTCAATATCACCTGTCCCGGAGGACTTTTTATAAACACAAACTAATGCAGTCTCAACAGCAACACCGTTAGGGTCCTTCACTACAACCTCTATATCCCTTGTTCCAATCTGAAATACCGATGTAACGGTCATGGAAAGACGCCGAGGAGTATATGTCCATACGGGCATCTCGGGACAACCGAGCAAATTCAAATTATATGCACCGTAACCGGTATTGTCAACATTCGTTACCGCAGCATTCAAAACTTTCCCTATGTGAGAAACAGGATTGGGTCCGTAAAGTGCATCAACTAACTTTATCGCCATATCCTTTGATAAGCCCTTAAATGCATTCAAATCCTCCCAACCCGTCCTTGTATTCGCAATCACAGCAACAGCCCCGGGATATTTCCTCATTAAAGCCTCACTTACAGAATAATAATCATAAGCATTGGGCCAGCACCCTAAGGTTGAAATGAATATAAAAGGCTCTGTATTCTGCAAAATACCACCCTCAACCTCATCCCTCCTTATCATACCCCCTGTCCTCCTACCCTGTGCAGTCCCGATAAAAAAGAATCCGCAATGGTCAAATTGAAAAAGAATATGATAATCCTGATTTATCCTGCTTATTACTTCATCTTTTTTTAATAAAATACCGTTCTCTGAATAAAAAGCTATATCCGCTATACCGGCTGTCTGCTTGTATCCCCCGATAGGATTGTAAAGATAATCAATCCGCATGAAATTCGTTAATAATTCCACCTCCTCCCGTGTCCCCTCACTCGCAATTATAAAATTGACCGAATCAGCATAAGTCGTGCTTATCACAAGACCGTCCCCATCATTTATATCAGCAAAACCCGAAAATGATACCTCATAAGGATAATTGTCCATCGGACTCAATGAAAAAGGAACATTCGTATCCCCTATCTCAAATCCATAACCGCTCTCCTCAAAATAATTGTCTATAGAACCATCAGCATAAATCTTATCAGGGTCTATAACCGTTATATCTCCCGAATAATCTATTCCCGTTGAACCTCCCCAAAAAACAAAATGCAACTTACAAGAAGTATCACCCGCAGAAGCATCTAACCAAATGTATAGACCGGGAGGACTCGCAGATGTTATATTTGGCGCCCCTACGAGATATATTTTTTGATCAGGGTCATCTTCCAGATAATAACTCTCATCAGCCTCTATTATTATTTGGGAGTAGCCTTCAGGTCTGTAAGGCGGATTTTGAGCATTCGGACCGAGGAAAATCTGGGAAGAATCCGGTGCTACTCCATTTATTAACAAATTTTTCAATCTCAGATACGATTTTCCCCATCTTTCATGTGCGGTTCCTGCCCACATTAACATCTTCTTTATATAAGAAGTATCGGGATTCCTCTCATAATCAATTATCTTCTGAAGTATTACACTCAATTCCTCCGGAGCCTCAAAAGAAATCCTCCCTACAAATACATCAGGACCTAAATCTATATCATCATCATCCCACTCCCCCAAAGTATCATCCATATCAGCATTGAAATTGTAATCTGTTCCGTAAACCCGGTGAACAATATCACGATAATAAAAATCAGAAGGATGAGGATACGCAACATACCTTGAAGGCTCATAATATCCGTATAACATACCCGTAGGAACAATATTTATATCACCACCCAAAACAAAGAAATATGCCCCCCAGTATCTGTAAGCATCCTGTATGAACTTCCTTATTTTTTCAGCAAGATTTATACCATCATAATTAGCATCTATCCACTCAACTGTCTTTATAACCGTCAGATAACCCTTCTGCGTTTTCCACTCAGCAAATTCCCTGAAACTGTCCTTGTAAGCCTCGGAAGTTATTATTACATAAGAAGGCATTAACCCGTTCAATGAAGGAACCTGCATTATTACGGGTATCTCAACCTTCCGCTCCTTTGAAGAAATATCATCCGTATAAAAAACCCCGATATCCTCTTTGTTGTAAACAACAGATTTTATCCATTCCCTGATTGCACGCCTGCTTACATCACTCTGCCTCAAAGGTAAATATGAAGCATAAGCAGAATCATAGTTTATAATCACCTGAACGGTTTGATAAATATATAACTTATTAAACGCCGGGTTATACCTTACAGGGAAAACCTCAATCTCAGCAAGTGTGTACCCACCGCAGTTGAAAACCCTGGACACCCTGGCTATCTCACCCGGATATAAAGTATCTTTTTTGTAAAAAGAAATATCGGGAGGAACAAAAGGAAAACTCGTATCGGTTGAAAAAGGACGCTGAACAGGATAAACAATATGCTCCAAGGGAAACTCAACAACATTATCATAATTGATTGTTAAACCCGTAACTCTTGAACCCGGAGGAAGAATAAATGTATAGTAAAATCCGGGTAATTGCGGTAAACCGACCTCCCCGGGACTTATCCTTGAACCGTTCATCTGAATATAACTGAACTCAAAAGTATCAACCCTTATTGTCTGTATTCTGAGATCACTTGCAGAATAACTGAATGTAGGATCAAGCCCCGCGGGCAATAAGCCCGCTGTTATACAGAGGATTAAAACCGTCTTTTTCATAACTTCACCTCCTCATTTTTATTATTTTATATTTTTTTCCTTTTGTTTTCAAAATATAAATCCCTGATGGTAAATTTAAAAACAAAACATTTTTTCCTTTCTTTATCAAAAATTCACTTATTTTCCTTCCCATTATATCATAAATACTTATCTTCTCTCCTTTAAAACTCATTAAATAAAGCCTGTTATCCATTAAAAAATTCTCCAAAAATAAAGAAAATCCTTCCCTCTCACCCTCATCAGCAAATGTCCCGAATACCCTCTTACCCCTCATATAATAA
>JAJRUZ010000066.1 GCA_024277525.1 Caldifarciminota bacterium
GAAAAAGCAGGTTATAAAACCCGCTCGGAAGCAATAAGGGATTTGATAAGGGATAAACTTGTTGAGGAGAAGTTTAAAGAGGGTAAAAAGGAAATGATAGGAATTTTAAGCATTGTATATGACCATGAAATAAGGGAGGTTCAGGAAAATCTTGTTTCTTTTGAACATAAGAATTATAAGAAGATAATCTCAACAACACATATTCACCTTGATAAACATACCTGTCTTGAAGTGAAGATTATTAAAGGAAAGCCGTCAGAGTTAAAGAAAATAGCAGATAAGATAATAAGCACAAGAGGAGTTAAACACGGAGGACTTTTAATAACAGGAGATTATGAATAAAATTTTTTTGAAAATCGGTGCTACTATTTTAAAAAAAATAACACAAAGGAGGTGAGGTATGAAAAAATTACTTTATATGTTAATAACAGGAACTCTGCTCGCCCATCATGCAATGGAATATATAGAAATGGAATCATACTCAACTGCGTTCAAAGGTGAAAAAATTTTTCACTTTCATTATGACTATTATGTTGAGGACAGTGATAATCCGATTTTTGACCACTGGGAATTGACTCCAGGAATATCATACGGAATTACAAATTATGTAATGTTTGATATTCATGCTCATTTTGCAAAATTCGGAAGAGGATTTATTGTTGACCAGAATGTAACAGAGCTCTCTCCTTTTATTGAGGCTCTCGCAATGTCTCTTCAGGTTAGACTGAAAAAGTTTATGCCTCTTGATATTGCTTTTGTTTTTGATTATGAAATTCCTTTTGAAAGAAGTAAAAAATATCTTGATGGAAAAGAAGTTTATGAAGGGAAGATAATATTGAGCAGGGATTTCGGTGAACATTCTAATATTACAATGAATTTTACCTTTTCAAAGGATGGAGAAGAATTTATAAAGGAATGGGCTTTTGGTATCAAAACTCCCCTTTCCTCTGACCCTGATGGAATTGCAGGAGGAATTGAAATTCTCGGTGATTATGGAGGAGCCCTATTTTTCCTCCCGGGATTATACATGCCGATTGAAGAAAATATAATTTTCAAAGCAGGAATAGGAGCAGGTAATTCAAAATCAACGTCTTTAAGGGCAAATGTAACATTGATGTATAGATTTTAATTAAAATGTGTGATAAATCACACCGCTACAGTTGTATTTATTGTAGCGGTCGCATTTATGCGACAGAATAAAGGAGGTTAATTATGAAAAAATTTTTATTACTTGTTTTTTCTTTCGGTTTATTATCTTCCCATAACTTCTGGATAGATTATTCAAATCCCTTTCCTGAAAAAGGAGAAAAAATTGAGATATATATTAAAGGAGGACATTCCTTTCCCGAATCAGAAATTGCTGTTAAAGAGAGATTGATAGGGAAATTTTCTGTGATTACACCTTCGGGTAAGAAAATTCGCCTTGATTTTTCAAAAAAGGATAAACTCATTTCAGCAGAATTTTCTCCTGATGAAAAAGGCACATATATTGTTTATTTCATTCTTCAAAAACCGGATGGTGAAAAATTTTATTTTGCAAAGTCATACTTTTATGTGAAAAACAAAACAGAAATTAAAAATTTAAATCATGAACTTGAAATTGTTATTGAGAATTTTAACTTCAAAAAGGATGAAAAAATAAATTTAAAATTTTTAATTAACGGAAAGGAAACAAAGAAAACCCTTGAATATACGAATAAAAAGGGACATGGATTTATAAAATTCAGACCCGGGAAACCCGCAGTTTATAAGGTTCAGGAGGGAATAAATGTTATATCCTGTGAAAAAGGGGGTAAGTCATGCACCATTACTTTTTATGGACGTTGATTCTGATATCACACGGTGTTGAATATGAATTTTTTGAAAATGCAAAAGGCATAAGAGTTTATTATGAAAACGGGACTCCGATGAGTTTTGCTGATTATAAAATATACTCTCCTGATGGAAAAATCTTTGCAGAGGGAATGACCGATAAAAAGGGAAGAATCCTTTTTTTGCCTGATAAAAAGGGAGAATGGAAAATTGAGGTTGATGATGGAATGGGACACGGATTCATAAAAACCTTTAGCATAGAAAATCCTGAAGAGCCTGTTGTAACTCAAAAGGGAAATATTCCCTTTTATTCTAAATTTATAACAGGAATTTCCCTTATCATAGGTTTTACAGGTATATTTTTTTACATAACAGCAAGGAAAAAATATGCACATACCTGACGGTTTTCTTGATTTAAAAACAGTTTCAGCAACAAATGTCTTTTCTATTGGATTTCTTTTTTATTCAATTAAAAAAATAACAAAAAAACTGAATCCTGAAAGAATTCCCCTTCTTGGTCTATCATGCGCCTTTATTTTTACACTTGAAGTAATAAGTTTTCCTTTACCAGGAGGGACAACTGTTCATCTTTCAGGTGCCTTTTTTATTTCCCTTATTTTGGGTCCTTTTTCAGGATTTTTCATAACCTTTATTTCCCTTTTTGTTCAGGCACTCATCTTGGGGCACGGTGGAATACTTACAATCGGTGCTAATTCCCTTAACATTGCCTTTACGGGATGTGTAATGGGTTATTATTTTTATAAATTTTTTGAAGAATTATTTCCTTCATTTAAGACCATGTGGATTTTCATAATATCATTTCTTACCCTTATAACAGGTTCACTCCTGCTTCTCATAGAACTAACAATATCAGGAAAAATTTTATTTTCAAAAAGTTTATTTCCTGTTCTTTTTGCCCATACCATTGCAGGTATAATCGAGGGTATATTTACAGTATCTGCAATTTCCTTTTTACAGAGAGTAAAACCTGAAATTCTTAAAACTCAGAAAATATGAAACATCATTTTATAGATGATTTTGCCTATAAAAAGGGTTTTCTGCAAAGAGTAGATACAGGATTAAAAGTGATTCTTCTTATACTTTTACTTTTATGTGTTCTTGTAATTCCTGAGAAAGTTCTTTTTTATATCCCTTTTATAATTTTGACCTTTTTGTTTTTAATTTTTTCAAAAATCCCTTTTATATATTTTTTAAAGAGAATTTTAATCATTTTTCCTTTTCTTCTTGTTTTATTTTCCCTCTCTATTTTTAAGGAAAACGGATTGAGGATTTTTCTCTTTTCCTTTTTGAAATCCCTTATATCAATTTCCTTTGTTTTTCTATTTGTGATGACAACAAAAATGACTGCTCTGTCAGAGTTTATAAAAAAACTTCCTGCAGGTTTTTTAATTTCGGATATCTTTTCTTTTTTATACAGATATTTCTTTCTGCTTCAGGATGAATTTGAAAAAATGAAAAGAGCGATGATTTCAAAGGGTAAAAATCCGAAATTAAAGGATTATGCTCTTCTTTCCGGAAATCTATTCATAAGAAGTTATGAAAGGTCGGAAAGGGTTTTAAAGGCAATGATTTCAAGGGGATGGAAAATAAAATAAAGATAGAAATTAAAAATTTAAATTTTTCCTATGATGAGGAAAAGTATGTTTTAAAGAATATAAATTTGAAGATTTATGAAAATGAAACAGTATGCATAATAGGTGAAAACGGTTCAGGTAAAACAACACTTCTTTTATGTATTGCAGGGCTTTTGAAATATGAGGGAGAGGTTAAAATTGATGGAGAGATTTTCAATGAAAATTTAAGAAAAAAAATGGGTTTTTTATTTGAGAATCCTGATGATGCCTTATTCATGCCCAGGGTATTTGATGATATTGCCTTTGGTCCGAAAAATTTCGGATTTGAGGAAGAAAGGATTAAAGAAATTGTAAAAGAATCCCTTGAAAAAGTAGGGCTTCCCGGTTTTGAAGAGAGGGTTCCCCATCATTTAAGTTTCGGAGAGAAAAAAAGAATTGCTCTTGCTTCAATAATTTCTTACAGTCCTGAAATTCTACTTCTTGATGAACCTACTCTTGCTCTCTCGCCCGTTTCAAAAGAAAATTTTTTAAAATTAATAAAAAGTATAAGAGCAACAAAGATAATTGCGACTCATGATTTGGAAGTAGCAGTTGAAACAGGAGATAGAGTAGTTTTATTAAACAAGGGAACAATAAAAAAGGTGTGGAATAAAAGTGAAGTAAAATCAATTAAGTATTTAAAGAACTTTTTATTAAAGGAACCCGGAGAAAGGTAACAGTCGCTTGGATAAATGAGTCTTTCTTTGCATTTATATGCTAATCGATATACAAACCATTTTGCTTGAAATTAACAACAAATATTTAAACTACCACTTACCGAAGGTTTAGGATGTCCATTTCTTTTGCAACTTTCCCTAAACTGGGAACGGTTCACTCCATTTACTCAATCTTCGTTATTCAAACTTCGCTACATATTTACCACAATAAAAAAATCATAAACTGCGGAATTCTTTTATCATTCGTGATAACCTCTCAATTTCCATTTTAAGATTCGGAAGTCTTTGCCATGCATTTTTAATGTGTCCCTCAACTTTTCCGAACTCAAGAAAAACCCTTGAGATTTGCTCATTTAAACCCCGCAAATTATCAAGTATTTTTCTTGCATTCTTTTCAACCTCAAGTCCCTTGAAACCGAGAGCAAGTGCCGATAAATAAACATATAAAGTTGAAGGTGAAACAGGGAAAACCCTTAACCTCATTGCCTCCTCGGTTAAATCCTCATAAGACAAGATAGTAGAATAAACTGACTCGGATGGAACAAACATTAAGGCAAAGTCATATGTGCCTTGTTCAGGTCTTATATAACTTTTTATTTTCCTTAAATGATTCTTTACAGCCTCCTTAAATACCCTTTCTCCATTCTTATCTCCTTTTAACATTTTATGATAACCGCTCAAAGGAAGTTTTGAATCAACCGGGACATCTTTCCCTCCTACCTTTATAACACAGTCTGGTCTTCCCTCAAACCTTGTTTTTTGGAATTCGTATGTACCGGGCGGAAGAATTTTTTTTATTATGTCCTCCATCACATACTCCCCGAATCCTCCCTTTACACCCGCTGATTTCTGCATAATTTCAAAAAATTTTGCAATATTTTCACTCTTCACCTTCATATCTCTTGATATTTCAATAAGAGAGGAAAGATTTCCGGATAAATTCCTTTGAAGTTCTGTGATAAGATTCTCAATTCCCCGCAATCTCCCAAATGCCTCCTGAGACTTATCCTGCTTTTCGGATAAAACCTTCAAATATCCTTCAAGTTTTATCACTCTGTAAAATAAAAAGAGAATCACACCCAAAAGCAGAAACGCAAACAATATTGCTGTTAATATTTCCATATTTAATTTTAAGACAAAATCTTTTATAATTTTTTTATGGAAAATATTTTATTTACGACTTTGGCTCTTATCCTTTTTGTCCTTGCATTGTTTATTGTAATTTACATTATTATAAAACAGCGAAAAACATATATTAAAGGTTTAGAAGAAAAAATCGGAACAAAATTTAAACCCTCGCTTTTAGGATATAAAGCTTATTATAAAAATTATGAAGTTCTTTTGTTTTTGAAATATCAAAATAATCAAATGGAGACAAGAATCAGAATAAAACACGGAAAGAACATCCCATTTGTAATAACCAATTATTCCAAACTTGATGTTTTGTTTGAAAAAATGAAGTTTTTTTATAAAAAAGTGAAATTACCTTTTGATAATAAAGGTTATGAAGTGATGGCTAAAGACATTGATAAAGCAAAGAAGATACTTTATTCTCATCAGGAGATATTTGAAGAAATAGAAAAATTTATTCCTATCTTAGAGATTTCAAAGGGAAAGTTTTATATGGAAAAGGAATTTCTGGAATTGAAATTTCCGGATATAAGATTAATAACAAAATCTATAATAGATAAATCTTTAAATATAATTAAAAAATTATAAAACTGGAGCCCCCTCCTGCCCCAGTTTTTAACAATCCACCCATAATTTTACCTCCTGTTTGAGAAAAAAATTTCTTTGCAATTTTCATTCCATATTTTTAAATATTTAGAAATAAAGACTTTTCGAATAAATCAGTGTTTTATTGAGACATCGAAATGAGACATTTTGAGATTATTGAAATATTTTATAAATCTGTATATAATATAATATATAAATAAGGAGGTGAAAATGGGAATTTTGACTTTTTTTATTTTTAATTTATATGTTTACGGAGTATTCCCTTTAGAAATGAGAAATGTTGATACGACAGTTGTTGCAATTATTACTGATTATTTGTGTGAAGAACTCTCAGCATACGGTTCTGTTCTGGGTAGAGATATTGTAAAAGATGCCCTTTATGAATTAAAAGGTTGTCTTACCGACACATGCCTCCTAAGGTTTTCAGAAAAATATGATGTTAAAAATATTGTTCTTTTATATATTGACCGGTTGGGAGAAAAATATATAGTCAGAATTAAAGTATTTAACTCGGATAAGAAAAAGTTTGTGTTCAATCAGAAAGATGTTGCTGATAAAGAATCTGACCTTGATATACTTATGCAGAGGTTTGCAGAGGCAATTTACGAGGGTAAACCAGTTGAAGAAGTGATTACCACCGAGACAATCACCGCACTGGAAAGTGAAAAAGAACCGAGGAAAAGGATAACAAGAAAATACTTTTCAGGAAGGGTTGGAACCCTTTTCCCGACCTCGGGCTTTTATGATGACCAAAATACCACCAGACCCAAGAACTTAACCAGGTTCATTCTGGGTTTTCATTATGAAGTTAAAAAAACGGCAATTGGAGCTGAATGGACTTTCTTTTCAAGGGGCTCGGGATTTGAATTTCCTTTGAGATTTTTTACATCAAACGAAGATTATACTTCTTATCTTGAAATTGCCCCCGGTTATTATTTGATGCCCGATGTTTATAAGGACTGGAATGAAAAAATAGCAGGCGGAAACGGTCCCTCAATAGGACTGGGTGTAGGATATGCTATTTTTCATACCTATGATGTCCAATTTATAGTAAATTTGAGATACTTACTTATCTTAAATAACGGACCCGATTCAGGAATAGAATTCACATTCGGTCTTTTATTCGGAAAGGGATAAAAATTTAATTGAAAATTTTCTCTTTTTAAACTTAAAATCTTTTAATTTAAAAATGAAAATTTTACTTGCTCAACTCTCAACAAAACTCGGTGATGTAAAAGGAAATGAAAAAAAAATAATAAAAGCAATAGAAAAAGCAAAAGAAGAAAAAGTTTATCTTCTTGTAACTCCTGAACTTGCGACTCTGGGATACGGAAGCGGAGATATTTATCTTGATAAAGTTGATTAAAACCTTGAATCCCTTGAAAGAATAAAAAAAGAAATAGATGATTTTTATGCAATAATAGGCTATGTTGAAAAAGACAATTATGGATTTTTTTATAATTCGGCTTCTTTAATCCATAAAGGTAAAATAATAGGAAATTACAGAAAGGTTCAACTTGTAAATTACAGATTATTTGATGAGAAGAGATACTTTAAAAGGGGAACAAAGCTTCCTGTGTTTGACATAGGGGGGATAAAGATAGGGATTTTAATATGCGAAGATGTGTGGTTTCCGGAGCCTTCAAGGGCAATGGCATTGAGAGGAGCAGATTTGCTTGTTGTTCTGGGTGCCTCTCCTTTTGAAAGAGGGAAAAAAGAAATATGGGAGGATTTTATGACCCAACGAGCAAGGGATAACATAATACCTGCACTTTTCTGCGACCAAGCAGGATGCCAGGACGGTGTCACTTACCTCGGATATTCAATGTATGTTTCCGCAAGAGGAGATATAGTTAAAAGTGCAAAACTTTTCGAGGAGGATTATTTGCTATGTGAAGTTGACCTTGAAGAAGCCAAAAGATTAAGAAGAAGAGACACAAGATTAAGGGAATTACATATAGAAATTCTGGAAGAGCTTTTGAATGCTTATAAGGAGATGGAAAATGGTAGAGGTTAAATTCAAAGAAAAAGAATTGCCCCTTATAAGGGATGTTATTGTAAATTCCATAAAGACAAGAATTGAAAAATTCGGATTTAAGGGTGCTGTTATAAATCTATCAGGGGGAGTTGACTCTTCACTTATTTTGAAACTCACATATATGGCAATCGGTAACAAAAAGACTCATGCCTTAATTCTTCCTGAAGAAGGAACAACAAGTGAAGAGGACGTAAAGGATGCTGAAAAATTATGTAAAGAATTGAAAATAAATTATGAAATAATACCAATAAATGAACCCTTGGAAGGGTTTCTTAAAAACCTTAAAAAAATAAAAGGAGATATAAACTGGGGGGTAGCCAATTTAAAACCGAGAATAAGGATGATTTACGCCTATTTTTATGCAAATGCTAAGAAGCTCCTTGTTGTGGGAACATCAAACAAAACAGAGCTTTTACTCGGTTATGGAACAAAATACGGTGATTTGGGAGCAGATATTTATCCCATAGGAGATCTTTACAAAACCCAGGTATGGCAACTTGCAGAGTTCATAAGTATTCCGACCGAAATAGTTAAAAAGGTTCCTTCAGCAGGCTTATGGAAAGGACAGACCGATGAAGAAGAACTCGGCTATACTTATTATCAGATAGATAGAGTTTTATACTGTCTCGTTGATTTGGAATTATCGGTAAGAGAGACTGCGAAAATATTAAAAATAAAAGAAAATGCGGTAAAGGATTTGTATGAAAGAATAATTAAAAATGAACATAAAAGAAGACCTCCTACAATAACAAAAATTTCAAGAATGTGCCTTGATAAAGATTGGAGATATCCTGTTGAGAGGTTTTGAATATGGAAAGTAATTTATTTTTTGGTTTTGCATTAGTTCTATTGATAATAAGAGGAACTTTCGCAACAGGATGTTGCTATTACAGAATATAATAATAATTTACAGGAATAGTATCCTTGGGACGGATGAATTGCTTGCATCAAATTTCAACTGACACACGATTTCTGCCTTGAATTTTACTTTTATACATTAATTGATCCGCTCTTTTTATCATAATCGCTGTTCCGATATTTATTGAAGAAAAGAATTGAAAATCTGCAGATGCTCCTATTGAGATAGCATTTGTATTTCTATTATTTAAATAGCCAAACATTATCCCTGCTCTAATTCTTGATTTCTTGTTTGAGCTTAGGAAATCTTTTACGATGATAAGTTCATTGTATTTTTTAATATGAATGCTCTTAAAGGATATAAAATCGGTATGATTAAAAACTTTCTCTGGCTTCGGTGCTGATTTGTTCGATAACAAAAATCCTTTTAAAAAAGATAAAATTATAACCTGTTTTAAAAGTTTTTCCATGTTTCATTCCCCATACCGAGTGCCCAATGTATGATAGATTACACTGCTACCCCTCATTTTGCTCCCCTTTATTTAAGATAGCAGTTACATCTTCCCTTTTTCCCCATCCGAAATGTTTTTCACTTAAAAGATAAATCTTTTCTATCTCAAATTCAAAAAATGCAAATTCTCCCCTTTTCTCTATAATATCCTTTAAAGGTAGCTTTCCTTTTGCTCTCGGAAACCTTTTTATATAGACTTTTAAAGCACGCAAACTTTCTTTTCCTTTGAGAATTTTCACTTTTCCCTCCATTTGTATTCCCCTTAAAGGTCTCAATTCCCTCGGATAAATTGATGCAGACATTCTCGGATTTTTTGAGATATTTTTCGCGTGTCTCGTTGTTTTTCGTGATAAAAAATAAAATCTCTTATTCCCATCCCATGCATAAATAACAGGAGTAGCCCATGGTGCATCTTCAAAGCATGTTGCAAGAACCATTATTTTTTCATTTTTCAAAATTTCATTCAGAATTTTTTTTATTTCCTCCTTCTGGTGTTTCATTTCAAAATTTCTTTTCCAAAAAAACACAGCGGGTCTTCCTCAAGGTAATTCTCCTTTGCTCCATATGCCCTTGCTCTTGAACCTCCACAAACGGTTTTAAAATTACACTCTCCACATTTTCCTTTTAAAAGATTTACATTTCTCAGATTTTTCATTATTTCATGATTTTTATAAACTTCTGATAATTTCACTTTTCTTACATTTCCAAGTTTTAAGGGCAAAAAGCCTGATGGATAGATATCTCCTTTATGAGAAACAAACACAACACCATTTCCGTCACGAATACCAAATCCCATTTTTATTTCTGATTCCAGAATTTCTTTCAATTTTTTCCCTTTTTCAATTTCTTTTAAAAGATAAAAAACTTTGTAACTGGGTGCCTCTGTTGTTGTGATGTGAAAAGGAGATGATTTTGATTTTTCGTATAAAAACTCAAAAATATCTTTTGTCTCTTCGTGCGACGGGAGCTGAAGTTGCATTCCCCTTCCCACAGGAACAAGAAAAAATATGCTCCATCTTTTAACAGGCGGAGAAAATTTTTCTTTTAAAAGATTGTAAATTTTTTTTATTTCTTTTACTGTTTCCTTTGTACATGTTGTGTTAACTTGAACAGGTATATTCAATTCTTTTGCATAACTTAAAACATTCATGGAATTTTTAAATGTGCCTTTAACCCCCCTGAAAGAATCCTGAGCATTTTCATCCGCTCCGTCAAGGCTTATACCGAGCGCATAGATGCCGAGTTCTTTCATCTTTTTTATCTTTTCAAAATCAGCAAGCGGAGATGTGGTAGGGGTAACTGCGGTCGGAAGTTTTATTTCTTTTCCATACTCCAAGATCTCAAATAAATCCTTCCTCTTTAAGGGATCTCCTCCGGAAATAATAAGATGTGAACCCATTCCCTTTATATCATCCATTAATTCTTTTACTTCCTGAGTATTTAATTCTTCGGGACTTCTTTCAGGGATGGCTTCTGCTCTGCAATGTTTACATTCAAGGTCACAGGCAATTGTGATTTCAAGATAAACATTTATAGGTTTTTCATAAACAAAATCTCTCATGAGTTTATTTTATAATTCAAAAACGAACAATTGCAAAAATAATTTTTTTTATATTATCATAAAATTATGAAATACAGTAAATCATTAAAAATTTTTCTCGGCAATTTACAAGCAGAATGTATGGAAGAATTATGGAAAAGGAGAACTGCAACTGTTAAGGAAATATGGAATGCTTTTAAAAAGAGAGGAAGAAAATACGCATATACCACGATTCTTACAGAGATGCAAAATCTTGAGAAAAAAGGACTGGTCAAATCCGAAAGAAAAGGGAGACAGAATGTTTATACTCCGCTTATTAAAAAAGAAAAATTCTTGGGTTCAAAACTTGATGAGTTTCTTACTCCCATTATCAGAGAATTTCCGGAAATTGCAACTGCTCATTTTTTGAAAAAAATTAAAAAACTTTCTCCGAAAGACAGAAAAAAAATAGAGGAAATCCTGAAGAAAAAATGAATTTTGCTTTATTTTCTCTTATTCTCTTTATGTTTTTAATTTTATTAATCCTTTTATATCCTCTTTTGCCGTTTTCTCTTATTGCTCTGCGAAAATATTTCCCTCTATTCTTTCTCTTTATATTTATATTCTCTTTAAATCCTTTTATTTTGTTAATTGTGGGTATTTATAATTGTAATTTTCATTGCTCTTTTATGGGACACTTTGCTTTTTATAAAGAACTCTTAACTTTGCCCTTAATCTCATCTTTCTTTTTTATCTTTATATTGACCTATTATTTAAAAAAGGATTTTAAATTTAAAAAACTTAGAGTCAGAAGGCTCACCTTCGGTAAAAACCCACATGGTATTTCTGTCATAGGGTTTTTTAAACCTTTTATATACATAGACAAAGGATTATGGAGCATTTTGGATAGGAATGAAAAAAAAGCAATAATTTCTCATGAAATTTGCCATATTAAAAACAGGGATACATTATGGAAAATGTTAATTCATGCATTATCCCTTTCATTTTTTTATCTATTGCCCCTTTTATTTATCAAAAAAACTTTTGAGGAAATAACCGAACTTTCTGCTGATGAGTTTGTGTTAACAAAACGAAAGGATAGAGATTCACTTTTAAAAGCAATTGCTAAGACAATATATTTTCAGCATGGATTTCATTTAAATGCCGGTTTTTTTTCTTCTTCTATTTCAAAAAGAATTTCATTTATCGAAGGAAAAAGAAAAAGGATAAATATTTTATTTTTTGTTGTTATTTTATTTATGATAGCAGGTTTACTACCTGTACCCTTATTGTCAGCCGTGAATAATGTATGTATTGTTTCCTGTTCGTCAATGTGTGGAATAATGTAATAAAAATATGTGGTACCCAACTTTTACAGGGTTATTAAGGAAAGTTTTCAGATTCTTCTAAAAAGTTAAATAATTAAATCCAAATAAAATACAAAATAACAGCACCAAGAAGTAAAAATTCTATCTTTTTCTTTCCATATTTTTTATTTCGGATCGGATGTTCTGTAATTTTCTTTAAGAATTTAAGAAAGGAATTTATTGCTCTGTCTTCAAGCATATAATTGATAGCAAGTAATATATTGAAAGCTTTCTTGTTTTTTTGTCTTTCTGTGTTATTTGGTGACTTTTCTAAGTTCTTCTTTTTTCTGTGTTTTGTAACATCCCCTTCCCGGCTTAAGTCTTTAATAAAAAGCAAAAAACCCTTTAGAAAAATATTGAAAAAATCGCAAAAAGGAAGGTAAAATTTTTATATAAAAGGAGGTAATAAAAATGTTCTATATATTTTTGATAATTTTTTTGTTGAATCCAATACTTGAGAAAGAAGGAAAAGAGGTTAAAAAAGCAAAAATAAATCTTGAAAGTCCTGCATTTAAATACGGAGAAATGATTCCATCCAAATATACCTGTGATGGAGAAAATGTTTCTCCTCCTTTGAAATGGAGTAATATACCGGAAGGAACAAAGAGTCTTGTTTTGATATGTGAAGACCCTGATGCTCCGATAGGGACATGGGACCATTGGGTTTTATTTAACATTCCTCCTGATACAAAGGAGTTACCAGAAGGAATAAAACCTCTTAAAAAACTAAAAAATGGAGCAGTTCATGGAAAAAATAGCTGGAAAAAGTTAGGATACGGCGGTCCTTGCCCTCCCTGGGGCACCCACAGGTACTTTTTTAAAATTTATGCTCTTGATACAGTTCTCAATCTTAAACCCGTTGCCTCAAAAAAAGAAGTTTTAAAGGCAATAAAAGGACATGTAATAGGTTACGGAGAATTGATGGGAAGATATAAAAGGAGGAAGAAATAACTTTTTTATTTAATGTTTCTACTTTATGCGAAAAGGGAACAGAAAAAAGAAAGAGATGAGTATTTTTTAACTTACATACCCTATCCTTTTAAGGAAATTCCTATCTCTTCTCCAGCCTTCTTTTTTCTTTACCCATAAATCAAGATAAACTTTTTTATTTAACCTCTTTTCAATATCTTTCCTCGCAAGCATTCCCACTTTTTTTATCTTTTCGCCTCCTTTCCCTATTATAATCCCCTTCTGTGAGTCTCTCTCTACATATATTATTGCCTTTATATAAACCCTGTCTTCTTCCTCATTCCATTCATCTATCTCAACAGCAGTTGAATAAGGTATCTCCTCTCCGTATAAATTAAAAATTTTCTCCCTTATAAGTTCGGAGATGAAAAATCTTTCGGTTTTATCCGAAAGCTGCTCATCAGGATATAATTTTTCACCGTAAGGTAAACATTTAACAATCGCTTTTTCCACAATCTCAACTCCATCACCTTTTGACGCAGAAATGGGAATTATTTCCTCAAATAAATTCTGTCTTGCATATATATCAATTACAGGTAATATCTTATCCTTTGCAACTTTGTCAATTTTGTTGATAACCAGGATACTTTTTTTATTTGCTTTTTTTATAAGCTCAATTAGATTCCTTTCAATATTTCCGATTTCCGGGACGGGCTCAACCATGAGCACAATTACATCACTTTCTTCAATCACTTTTTTAACTTCCTCTATCATCGTTCTGTGTAATTCATATTTTGCTCTTTCAAGCATTCCCGGTGTGTCAAAGAATGCAACCTGATAATTCTCCGTTGTCTTGATTCCCAAAATATTCACCCTCGTTGTCTGAGGCTTTGGAGTAATTATTGAAATGAATTCACCTATAAGAGAGTTTAAGAGAGTTGATTTTCCTACATTCGGTCTTCCTATTATTGAAACAAATCCGAATTTAAAATCTTTTTTGGATTCCAAATCTAACCTCCTTTTTTATAGGATTAATGATTTTATTCGGCATTTTAAAATAAATAAAAAATCGGTAATCATTATATATATACCCGATTTTTGACCCAAAAACAACAAAATTATTTTTAATTAAATAAAAGATTTCAGGATTAAAAAATATCCCTTTAAAGCCCATATTAATATCCAAAGTTAAAAGCTCAAGACCGGAATTTATTTTTTTAAATCTTAAGGTAAATCTTTTGAAAATTTCAGCATTAAACGATATTTCTTCTATAAAAGGAAATTTTTCGCACTCAAAGGAATTATCTTTAAAATAATACATTAAAAATTCCTCTCCCCAGAATTTTTTATATTCATAAAAAAGGGAAAAAACTTTAAATATGTAATAAAATTTAAAACTCACCGAATTTGAAAATATGTGAAAATTTGTTCCCTTAAAATCGAAAGGGTAAACAGATAAAATATCAAAACACTCTTTATAAGGTGAGAAAAATTTGAAATTTTTGAAATAATCAAAATAAATTATGAATCCGCTTTTAATAAAATAAATCTTCAACCCCGGAAAGAATTTGTTTTTTTTGAAGTATAAAAAAAGGGTTGGATAAAGGATTTTCTTAAAATCAGGGGAGAGAAAAAAACAGGGGTATATTTTTTCTTTTTGAATATCTTTTAAAAAACCGAATCCTGTTTTTATCCTGTCAATATAAATTTCTCCGGAGAAATCATAATGATATTCATTCAGGTTTTCGGAATAATAAAGGTAATTTAAATAATTAAAATGAAACAAAAAGTATCCGTAATAGAAAAACGGAGAAATTTTAAATTCTGTGAGTGATTTAAAAGCTGGGAAATTTCCTCTTATGAAATTTCTTATAAGCAAAATTGTGTCGGTTTTCATATTTTTAAATACAAATATCTCACCCTTTATCTGACTGAAATTATTTAAAAAATAATAATTTGTGTTAAAAAAAAGAAAAGGGAAGTTTTTTTTCACATCAAAATAAAATGAGTTTCCCACATTCAGCTCGGTCCTCAATTTTTTGTTAAGTATTTCTTCGGGTCGGATACAAAGTTTTTTTGAATAATAATCATAAACCGAAATTTCTGCCTGAAAAATTATAAAAAAAATAATAAAATTCATTTTATTGAAGTTTTTATACTCTTATTATAAAATAAAATTATGAAGAAATTAATTCTTTTAAGTATAGGTTTTTATCTGTTTGCAGATATTATTGTAATAGATGCTTATAAGAATAAAAAGGTTATAGACGAGATTATAAAGATATCCAAAGAGCCATTAATAATTTCCGGACCGGTAGATTTACCGGATAATCTCGCCAATTTTAGCTCTGTAATTATTTTAGGAGATAAAGCTCTTGAAGCTTATAAGAAAAAGAATTTAGAAAAGCCCTGTGTTGTGGGTTTTTTAAAGAATCCCTTTGAAGAAATACCAATTACCGGAACAGGGATAAGATATGTTTTACCTGCTACAAAAGTCATCCAGATAATTGCAAACTCATGTAAATGGGCTAAAAAGATAGGAACAATTATTCCGAGTGAATATCAGGGAGCTTCTTATGTCAAGGAATTACAAAGAGCGTCAAAAATGCTGGGTGTTAATTTAAAGATAATTTTCCTAAAAGGAAAAGCACTTAAAAAAGCATTGAATGAATTAAAGGGTATCAATTTACTTCTTTTAATTCCTTCCGAACTCACAATACCCGAAGCAACTGCAAGATATCTGATACAGGAAAGTTTTAAAATGAATATTCCCGTGTTCGGATTCGAAAGAAAACATATTGAAATGGGAGCCTTGATGGCTTATGACCTTGAAAAGTATTACAGAAAAGACTTTTTAAATTTGTTAAAAACAGTGTTTAAAGGAAGAAATCCCGCCATGATACCGGTAAAATATCCCGAAAACTATGAAATTTTAATAAAGAAAAAAATTAAAAACTTTTTCAAACTTAAAATAAATATAAAAAGAATAAAAAATGCAAGAGAGATTTAATAAATTTATTTTAAGCATTTACAAATCAAAAGATGAATCCGAGTTTTTTAAAAAAATCAAAAATTTCCTCGAAATAAACGGTATTGACAGCGAAATTTGCTTTAATTTGGATGGGAAAGAAGTTATAATAAGACCCTTTAAGGAAATTCTAATAAAAAAATCCGAAAAGGGAGAAATTTTTACCAAAATAAAAGGGGAACTGGGAAAGGATTATGAGGATATTTTTACATCTTGCCTCCTTTTCATAAAGAATAAAAAAGACGAAGAAATAATCAAAAGAATCAAAGAGGTTCCTGCCGAAGAACTCATATATTTCATTAAAGAAAAAGTTTTTAAATTGGAAAATTTTCCTTTTTTTAGACCTTTTATGGAAATTACCGAAAAACTTGAAAAAATTGAGGAAGAAAGGGACGGATATAAGTTGCTTTCCGAGATATTCGGATTTTCATTTTTTAAAATTACATCCGCGGAAAGAGAAGAATTTGTTAAGGAAGTTTTAATTTTTTCCTTAAGAAGGATAATTAAAGATTACAGAGAGTTTCTCTTCCTTTTTCTTGAGGAAAAAGAAGGGGCTCCTTTGGAGACCCTGTTCTCCTCACCCTTTATTGACCAGTTCTTCTATGAGGATTTGTGGAGAAACAGAATAAGAAAAAGGGAAAAGAAGATAAGTTATAAAGGAAAAATTCTGAATCTTTTTTATTCAAATTTAATATATGAAGAAACAGGGGTTTTGGGTGTGCTCACGGATAATGAAATAAAGGAAAACGAAATTTTAAATTTTCTTGATTATCTCTGCACACTGACACTTTATTTCTATCTTAAAAAGAGAATCAAATTCTCCTATACCTTTACAAAAAAAACATTGCCTCTTATAAATTTAAAAGCCTTTTTACTCAGAAAAAAGAAAGACGATGAAATTCTTTCCTCATTAATAAACCCCATGCAAAAGATAGAACTTT
Source organism: Caldifarciminota bacterium (assembly GCA_024277525.1). Lineage (GTDB taxonomy): Bacteria > Hydrothermota > Hydrothermia > Hydrothermales > JAJRUZ01 > JAJRUZ01. The sequence goes on from JAJRUZ010000066.1 coordinate 17,032, forward strand.
CAAGTTTTTTAAATAATATTATCTCATCCTTGGAAACTGACATTTTAAGAAAGAAAATAAATTTAAAAATTAAAAAGGAAAAAGAAGAAATATTTGCAGAAGGAGATGCTGTTCTTTTAAAAATTGCCTTCAAGAATCTTTTTAAATATTTGATTTCCTTTAACAGAATAAGAGGGTTTATGAATATAGATATTTATGAAAATAAAATTATAATTGAAGATTCGGGAATAGGATTAACCGATGCGGAGAAGAGTTCCTTACTTGACCCCTCAAACCTTGATGAACCCCTTTCCCTCACAGGAGGAATATTCAAGATTCATGGTTTTGAATTAAATATATCTGTGGAAAGGGGAATAGGAAATAAAATTTCAATTCTCTTTTAAATGAATCCGATTGTTCTGTATGAATTCTTGAGAATTATTGATAAAAGAAAAAGAAGAAGAGAAATGGAAAGGTTATACTTATTGAATAATATTCAGACAGGAAAAATCATAACCGAGATAAGTGAGATAAAAATTCCCGAATTTCTTGAAAATTTTATTAAAGAAAAAGAGGAAAACGGTATTTTTTTTGAAATACATTATGAAATTCCTGTGGAAGAAGCAACCGTTGAAACCGACAAAAAATATTTAAATCTTATATTAAGTGAAATAATTGAAAACTCAAAAACAGGTATTCCGAAGTCAGGGATAATAAGAATAAACATCAAAAAGAAAAATCTTTTTATAATTGAGATTTCGGATTCAGGGATCGGAATCCCGAGAAAAGATATTGATAAAATATTCGAACCCTTTTATATAACAAATTTCCATCAGTTCAAAGGACATTTGGGAATCGGGCTTTCAATTGTCAAAGGACTTTTAAAATATCTCGGAGGGAAAATAGAAATAGAATCACAAATAGGTAAAGGAACCAAAGTCTCAATCTATTTGACATAGATAGAATTTAAAACATAAAATTAATTTTTTAAATAATTTCCTAAATCATTATGGAACATCACAAAAAAATTAAAATACGGGAAGGTCTTTCTATCCTCCTTAAGGAGGAGGAGAAGAATTTGCCTGAAATTGAGAAAAAAATTGCAGAATCACAAAGAAAAATCGCAGAGGAAAAGTTAAGAATAGAAAAAGAGAAGGAAAAATTTACTGAAGAGATGATGAGGGAAAAAGAGAAAATAATAAGGGAAGGGATTGAAAAAATTGAGAGGGAATGCGGAGATGTACTTATGCAGGTAAAAGAAAAGGCAGAAAAACTTGTTTCCTCCCTTGACAGATACAGAGACCTTGCAATGAAAATATTTGAAGAGATCATCTTGAAGGAGGAATAATATGGGAATTTTAAAAATGAAAAAAGTTGAAATTATGGGGGAAAAGGAAAAACTTGACGAAGTTTTGAAAAAAATTCAGGATTTTTCCTTATTGCATATTGAAGATGCTCCTTTAAATCCGAAAGAAGGAAATATAAAGCCGGCAATCAAAGAGGAGGAAAGGGAGATTTTAAAAGAGGTAGAAAGGGGAATCGGGTTAATAGAGGAGATTAAAAGGGAAGTTCCCTATATGAAAATAGAGAAGGAAGTTCATCTTGAGGGAAGGAATGTTTCCGAAATTCTTTCAAAATTGAATAAAATATGGGAAGAATATGTAAAGATAAAGGGAGAAGAGAGAAAAATAAGGGAAGAAGCAAGTATTTATTCTTCTTTTAATAAAATTCTTGAAGCATTTGAGGATTTGATAGATAAAAAGGAGATTGAAATACCGGAGAATTTTGAAATATTCGGTGCTCTTTTGCCGAGGGAGGAATTGATAGTATTTACAAGAATAGAAAAGACACTTAAAGAGAGTTATAAAGATAAAATAAAAATACATTACAGAATAATAAAAGGAAATCAAATAGCAATTTTAATTGCTTTTTCTTCTGAAATTTCACAGGAAATAAGGGAAAAACTGTGGAAAGAGGGTTTACCCGAACTTAAACTTCCCGAAGAAATTGAAAGACTTTCTTTTAAAGAGACACTTTCATTTTTAAGAAAAAAACTTAAAGAAATACCGGAGAAAATAAAGAAAATAGAAGAAAAGAGGTTAGCATTTTTGAGGGAAAAAATTGATTTTATTTTCACTGCTTACTTTCTTCTTCTTGATATAAGGGATTTTCTCAGATCAAAGGAAAAAGGTATTTTTGTCACAAGGCATTTCTTTTATCTTGAGGGATTTGTTCCTGAAAAAGAACTTGAAAATTTAAGAAAAATTTTTAAGAATGAAGAATGGGTTTATATCAGGGAGTTAAAACCTGAGAAGGAAGAGTATGGAAGAATTCCGGTGGTTTTAAAAAATCCTTCATTTTTCAAAAATTTCGAGCCCCTTGTTGAGTTCTTTTCTCTGCCTGTTTATAAAACCTTTGATCCGACTCCGCTTCTTTCAATATTCTTTCCTGTTTATTTCGGTTTTATGCTCGGGGATATGGGTTATGGTTTTTTGGGTTTTATTCTTTTTCTTTTCCTTTACACAAAGTTTAAAAACAATGAATTTATAAGAAAAATCAGTTTCATTTTCCTTATTGCTTCAATTTCTTCCATATTTTTCGGTTTAATTTATATGGAGATGTTCGGTGATGCTCTTGAAAAAATAGGACTTTCTCCGATTTTTCATAGGGTTCATTCTGCAAACACCTATCTTTTAATTGCCTTAATTTTCGGCACAATTCAGATAATTCTCGGGCTTTTACTCGGTATTTACAATGCTTTGAGACTCGGGCATAAAAAACATGCAATAGGTGTGCTTTCGATGCTCTTAGGGCTTATCTGCATTTTGATGCTTGCGGGTGTTTCCCTTGAGGTTTTACCTTCTTATTTATCAAGAATTTTCTTAATCCTTTTATTTGTTTTCATGATCCTTTCCTTCATCTTTCACGGACCTGCTGCACCTATTGAAATATTTTCTGCTTTCGGACATATTCTTTCCTTTGCACGATTGATGGCAATAGGTCTTTCTTCTGCGATTATTGCTGTCATAGCAAATAAGTTTTTATCAATATTGCCTTCACTTGTTATAGGGTTCATTGTTATGTTATTATTTCATGCACTTGCTTTTGTTTTGGGTCTCTTTGACCCAACCGTTCAGGGTTTAAGATTACAATTTGTGGAATTCTTTACAAAATTTTATGAAGCAGGGGGCAGGGAATATAAGCCCCTTTTCAAAAGATTAAAAAGGGTTCAATTCCCTGAAATAAAATAGGAGTAACAATATGAAAAGAATTAAATTTTTACTCTACACAGTGTTTTTCATGATGATAAGTTCTGCAATGCTTTTTGCTCAGGAAATGGGTCATGCAGCAGCCGAAGCAGCTGCGGGTAGGCCTGCCGAAGGTTTATCAAAACTTTTGGCTCATGTAGGAGTTGCCCTTGCGGTCGGAATTCCGGGTTTAGGAACAGGATGGGCTCAGTCAAGGATAGGTGCTGCGGGTGCAGGAACAATAGCAGAAAGACCCGAAACAACAATTTGGATAATAGTGATGCTTGCAATTCCTGAGACAACCGTTATTCTCGGGTTTGTTATTGCATTTATGCTTATGGGAAAAATCTAAATTAAATGACCATACCCGAATTAGTAAAAGAAAAAGTAAGAAAAGTAATAAAAGAAATTGATAAAAAAACTGAAATTGAAATAAGAAAATTGAGGGAAGAATTTGAAGGGGAGAAGCTAAGAATAAAAGAGAAAATTTTAAAAGAGGCGGAGGATTTTTTAAAGATTGAGAGAGCAAAAAGAATAGCAGAGAGCAGGATAAAGGCATTAAAAGAAATTTTACAATCAAGAGAAGAAGTTTTTAATAAGTTGCTTTCTTATCTAAAAGATGAAATCAAAGAAAAGAGAAAAAATAATTCATACAGGAAAATTTTTGAAAAACTCTTCAGGGAGGCATTAAGTGATTTCGGCGAGGATGAAGGTAGAATTATCGTGTCTCCGGATGACAAGAAATATGCGGAAAATCTTGTAAAGAATGAAAAACTCAATTTTGAGATTATTGAAGATGACAAAATCTTTGCCGGTTTAATCATTGAGAGAAAGGATGGTAGAATAAGGGTTTTGAACACCCTTGAGTCGAGATTGAAAAAGGCGGAGATGCTTTTAATGGAAAAATTATTCAAAGAGATTTTCAAGGAATAAAATGGATGATTTCGGTTATATAAATGCAAGAATAAGAGCAAAAAAGGAAAGACTTTTAAAAAGGAATGATTTTGAGGAATTGATTTTATCTCCTGATTTCAATGCACTTACGGAATCTCTTTTAAAAACCGAATACGGAAAGGATATAGAGAAAGGAGAAATTACGCTTGAGACATTAATAAGAGGAATAAATCGTAATTTTTCGAGAACCATAACCGAAATCATAAACTTTTCATCCGGTGAGCCACGGGAACTTCTGTATGTGCTTCTTTCCCGTTTTCTTGTTTCCAACATAAGGGCGATAATAAGGGGTAAATTAAGAAAATTGTCAAAAGAGGAAATTGAGACAGCACTTTTTCCTGTTCTCGGACTTGATGAGGCAAAATTAAATGCTCTTCTATCAAAAGAAACTGCATCCGAAGTCCTTGAGCTTCTTTTATCTTTCAGGATACAACTCCCTTTTGTCATATCAAGTGCTTTATTGAGAAAGGTAAGGGAGGAGGATATTGATTGGGTTGAAAATTATCTTGAAAGGTCCTATTATGAATGGGCTATGGGTAAAGTTGAAAAAGGAAACGGGAACAGAGAATTTGTGAGATATATGTTGAATTCTTGGGCTGATTTAAAGAATATTATAAGTACGTGTTTATATCTGAGATACGGAATTTCACCTGCAGGGAAAATAAAGCCCCTTCCCTTCGGGTTCTTATCAGAATATTACAGAAAAAGACTTTTAATGTCGCAGAATTTAAAGGATGCAGCCGAAATTCTTTCCTCTACAAGATACAGGGAGTTGGCTAAGTTGTTGGTAGAGGAGAAGGAGCCCCTTTTAAGTTTTGAAAAAAGATTTGAGGAAGTTTTAAGTTTATGGGCTATAAAGGGATTTATAAAGGACCCCTTATCCATTGCCATTCCTCTTGCTTTTATAATAGCAAAATACAATGAAATAGTGAATTTAAGGGTAATAATTTACGGGAAGTATCACGGTTTAGAGGTGCATGAAATAAGAAAGGAGGTTTTATTCTTATGAAGGAGAAAATAAGGGATGTGAGGATTCTCGCGATAACGGAGGAAGGTTATGATGCGGGTTTTAAACTTGCAGGTTGTATAACCAGGAAAGTGAAAGATGAAAGGGAGCTCACCAAATTACTTGAAAAAATAATTGAGGATGAAAGTTACGGAATAGTTCTGGTTGAGGAGAGTTTATACAGGAAAATAGATGAGAAGAGGCGGAAAAAATTTGATGAGTCTTCTTTTCCTCTTATAATAAGTTTAAGTCTTAAGACGCAGGAAAAAATTTCACCTGAGGAGTATTTAAGGGAACTTACAAGGAGGACCATTGGATACAGCTTAAGGATTAAGTAAGAACAGTTTCCAAATCACGAAAAAAACTCTGTTAACATGACGGGACGGTCTCAGGAAGTTCTCGATTAATATCAGACTCTGTTTTTTTAATTTTAACCTAAAATTACTATAAATAATCAATGTTACACAACATATTGTTTCCTTTTTTAAATTTTTATTTTGCTAACTTTATCAATTTTAATTTTATTCTATTGTCTATTATCAAAAAGTAGGCACTTGATTTTAAATTTTTTCCGATTTCTAACCTTCTTATGTTTCTATACTCGTAAATTTTTCTTCCGGAAATATCAAAAACCTTTATATCCCTTATCTTTAAATCAGAATTTAATATGAGTTCTTCATTAAAAATATTTTTTGAAATACTTATCTTGCCTTTTCTTTTCTTAAATTCTTTAGCATAAGTTGAAGGTAAAACAAGAAGGTATATTTGAAATGTATCACCGAATTCCTTGAATTTTCTTTCAAAAAAGAAACTCTCACTTATTATCATCGTGTCTTCCACATAAGGAGCCCTTAATTTTATGTCTATATAAAACTTTTGACCCGGAAGGGCATAAAAAGCAGCGGTGAATGCCCTCCTTGTATCATAAAAGAACTCAGGGGTATAAAATTGAGAGGAATCAAGCACGGATTTAAGAAATACAAGGGAATCATAAGGAGCAAAGCCTGAATTGTATGCCAAAATTTTTAAAGTAAATGTATCCGAAGAAATGATTTCGAATGGATAATACAAACTCATTATGTTGAAATGATAATCATTTGAGTCCTCGGGATTTTCAATTGATCTTGCATATGCTGAGTAATAAATCCATCCTTTCGTAAAACCTGATACTTTCCCTATGTAAATCCTTGCCCAATCACCCGAAAATGAATCAGCAACAAAAACCTGACCTTTTGATACCCTTGTTATTATATTGTAAGAGATTGAAGGTCCTTCTATTACATTTAAAAGATTTGCCGTTATTCTTAAAATTTTATCCCCTGTCGAACCCTTAATATATTTTTTTATTATTCCATCTCCTCCGTAAACCCATCCATAGTAAAAACCAGTATTTGAAGGAAAATAAATTTTATAGAAATTATTTTTTTGATAAAAAGAAACCAGTTTTGAACCATAAGGAGCGGTTGATATAAGTGTGAGAGTTGAATCATGGTATTCCCATATTTTTATACTGTCAGAGGGGTCAACTTTTATGACAAAGTGCCTTTGCGGTGCTTCTATCCAGAAATTTTTTCTTATCACATTCCATATATCATCCTCTGTTTTATCATACCCGAGCGCCCAACATCCTGCTCCTGCAAGCCCCGAATCAACAACCAAACCGAGCTTAATATCAATTGAAAGTGAATCATCATACCAACATTGATGCCATTCTGTTGAATAATACCTGTACCAGGGAGTTAATGAATAGGTGTCCCATAATCTTCCATAAGTATTCGCATTTTGCTTTGCATAATAAAAAATTACAGCACTCCCGTATCCAGTTGTACTTGAACCTATATCTCCTGAAACGGTTGGCCAGTCATATCCATAATAGGGAATTCCGAGAATCATCTTTTTCGGATCTGCTCCGTATACTTTATAACTGCCTATTGTTTTTGCAACAGAATATTCACCCCAAAAAGATGAAGGAACGGTAGGAGAAACGGGCCCTGCAACACTTGACCCTGCATAATGAAAATCATACGCCATTATAAAAAGCCCATCAGAATATTGGGATAGATAGGCTATATCATACCCGGGATACCATTCCGGAACAGCAGGAGTGGCAATATAAACCTCTTTCCTTCCTCCGGGATAGTTCCATAATTCATAAGATAAATCACTTATAAATTTATTGAAACTATCCCTTACAGAGGAAGTAACCCATTCAAAATCAATATTAACCCCGTCTATCCCGTAATTTGCTATAAAATTTTTTATGTTCTGGATTGCATTCTGCCTTGCATTCGGATTGTTTAAAAAAACACTTACACTGTCACTGTTGAATATTATAAATGTCATGTGCACCTTAACTCCTCTTTCATGAGCATAATTGAGTATTTTTTCAAACTTGTAAAGATAAGGCACTGCTCCCAGCTCTCCCGTTGAAGGATAAATTTGAACCCCGAAATAAGAAATATGTGTCAAAAGTTCCATTTGAAAATATCTATAATATAAAGTATCTACCCAATAAGGAAGATATCCGTAATATTTATAAGTGGCATCTATTCCCTTTATTTTCGGATTGAGGGGGATATAATTTATTTTTGATGAAGAATTCAAGAAAATTTCCTTTTTTAAATATTTTTTATACTCAATTTGATGAATTGAGGTAAAATTTAAAATAAATATAAGAAATATTTTCATCTTTAAATTTTAAAGAAATTTTTATATTTTTTCAAAAAGACTTCTGTTATTAGGGCACAGGACTCACCCAGGGGACACGCGCAAAGCCCCTTCATTTTAGCAGAAATTTTCTTTATTATCCTTAAACCCTCTTTTTTTCTGATTTCTTTGTTGGATATTTTTTCCATAACATCATACAGAGCCCATGTTCCTTCCCTGCAAGGAGTACATTTACCGCAGGATTCATCCTTAAAAAATTTTATTCCCCTTTTTAAAATTTCAAAAAGTTCTGTTTCTGGATTTTCTTTAAACCCGATAACAATTATTGCTCCTGAACCTGCCATTGACCCTTTTTCTGAGATTGATTCAAAATCGTAGGGAATATCAATTTCATCGGGTAAAAGAACCGGAGCCGAGATTCCTCCCGGAATAACTCCTGCAAAATGAAACTCCTCTTTTATTCCTCCTGCAAGTTTAAATATTATTTCCCTTAAAGTAATTTTGCCCTGCTCAACTTCATAAACTCCGGGTTTTTTAACAATACCGCTGATTGATATTAATCTTGTTCCCGTGCTTTTCGGAGTCCCTATTTTTGAATATTTTTCTGCTCCTAATTCAAAAATTATCGGGATATTTGAAAGTGTCTCCACATTATTTATTACAGTAGGACAGCTGAAAAGCCCCTCTGTAGCAGGATAAGGTGGTTTTAATCTTGTAAACCCTTTCTTACCTTCCATTGACTCCAAAAGTGCTGTTTCTTCTCCGCATATATAGGCGCCGGCTCCTACAAAAATTTTTATATGATGGTTAAATCCTGAACCTAAAATATTCTTTCCGAGAAATCCCTTTTCCTCCACTTCCTCAATGGCTTTTTCAATTCTTTCCGAAACCTACTCATATTCTTTTCTCAAATAAATAAAAGATAACTCCGCACCCATTGCATAACCTGCTATTGTGATTCCTTCTATTAAAAGATAGGGAGCATTCAAAAGAATCTCCCTGTCTTTAAATGTTCCGGGTTCTCCTTCGTCCGCATTACATATCAAATATTTTAATTGTTTCGTATCTCTCGGAATAAAAGACCATTTTAAACCCGTAAGAAAACCTGCCCCTCCTCTTCCCCTCAGTCCGCTTCTTTTTACTTCTTCTATTACTCTTTCCGGTTTTATCTTATTTTTTAAAATTTTTTTTAAAGAACTAAACCCGCCTTTCCTCAGATAATCCTTTATACTTTTTGAATATTTATTCTTTATTAAAGGTCTTTCTAATTTCTTCATTTAATTCCTCTATTTTTTTTACGGTTAGTTTTTTAAGGGGCTTAAAATCAAAAAGCCCAGCAGGCGCATAATCACATAAACCGATGCATTCACATTCCTTAAAATCAAAATTTAACTTATCTTTATTTTCAGTCAGATATTTAAGAATTTCATCCGCGCCGTTCAGAAAACAGGATATATTCGTGCATAAGTAAAGTATAGGGGCTTTCTTTTCGGTATTTAAAAAATGATAAAATGAAATTGTCTCTATGATTCTTTTTTCTTTGATTTCAAGAATTTCGGAAATCTCTTTGATTTTTTCTCTCGAAATATAACCCTCTTCTTTTTGAATGAAATTCAAAACAGGTAAGAGTGTTAAGTCTTTATTTCCTTCATAATATTCAATTATCTTTTTAATTTTTTCCTTAAAATTCACCTATCCACCTCCCCGAAAACAGGGTCAAGTGAGCCTACAATAGCAACAAGATCAGAAATTAAATGACCCGGTAAGATTTTCTCAAGTAATTGTAAATTTGCAAATGAAGGAGATCTTATATGAATTCTATACGGTTTTTCTGTTCCGTCGGATACGATATATACACCGAACTCTCCTTTTGCACTTTCACATGAGGCATAAACCTCTCCCTCGGGAACAGGGAAGCCATCCGTTATAATTTTGAAATGGTGAATCATCCCTTCTATGGAGTTATAAATTTCATCTTTCGGAGGCGGAATTATTTTAAAATTATTTATTAAAATATCACCTTCGGGTATTTTTTCAATTGCCTGTTCAATAATTTTTATTGACCATCTCATTTCTTCCATTCTTACAAAATATCTTGAATAAACATCACCTTTATCTCCCACAGGTATATCAAATTCAAACTCCGAATAAACAGAGTATGGAAAGTTTTTCCTGACATCGTATTTTATTCCAGAACCCCTTAAAACAGGACCGGTTGCACTGTAAGAAATTGCGATCTCCGGTGTTATAATGCCTATATCTTTTGTTCTTGCTTTAAATATTTTACTTTTCTGGATCATCTCGTCCATTTCGTTTATTGATTTTAAGATAAAAGGCAAAAAATTTTTCAAATTTTCAAGCCATCCGTAAGGCACATCTGCTGCAACCCCCCCTATTCTGAAAAAGGAGGGATTCATTCTCTGTCCCGATATTTCTTCAAAAAAATCAAGAATTTTTTCCCTTAACTCAAATGCATACATGAAAATTGTCATTAACCCTATATCCAGTAAATGTGTCCCTAACCAAACAAGATGTGAAGCAATCCTTTGTAATTCCGCAAGTATCACCCTTATATATTCTGCTCTTTCAGGCACTTTAATTCCTAATAATTTCTCAACCGCAAGAACATACCCGAAATTTTGCAAAAAGGAAGCAACATAATCCATTCTATCGGTCCATATTATTATTTTTTGATATTGCATATTCTCCATTATTTTTTCCGAGCCCCTGTGAAGGAATCCTATCGTTGTCTCCGCTTTTTTTATAACCTCACCGTCAAGATAAACCTTTAAACGCATTACCCCGTGTGTAGCAGGATGTTGAGGTCCTATGTTTAATTCAATTAATTCTTCCATTAATATATATCCTCAAGCTTCGGAACAGGTCCTTTCCTTTCAAGCGGATAATCCTTTCTTAAAGGATGACCCGGAAAGTTATCCCATAAAAGAATTCTCTTTAAATTCGGATGATTGATAAATTTAATTCCGAACAAATCATATATTTCCCTTTCAAACCAGTTGGCAGAGGGAAAAATCGATGTAATGGATAAAATTTCGGGTTTTTTTCTTTCTAATTCTGACTTGATCCTTATTCTTTCGTTCCGAAGAAAAGAATACAGATGATATATTACCTCAAATTCATTTTTATCAGGATAATCACAAGCAGTTATGTCAAGAAGATAATCAAATAAAAGATTTTCATTTTCCCTTAATAATTTAATTCCCTCATATATTTTATTCGGGGGAATTAAAATTGTGAGAACATCCTTTGTTTCTATTTTAAAATCAATTCCTTTTTTGATAAAAATTTCTTCAATTATTTGATATAATATTTTCAACTTTTTTTACCCTGTATTTTTTCTTGAAGTTTTTGCACGGCATATAAAAGAGCATCCGGTCGGGGAGGACATCCGGGAACATAAATATCAACAGGAATAATATTATCTATACCGTTTAAAACAGAATAACTTCTGTAATAAGGACCTCCTGTAGATGCACATGTTCCCATAGAGATTACCCATTTCGGTTCAGGCATCTGCTCATACAATCTCTTTATTACAGGAGCCATTTTTAATGTAACGGTTCCTGCAATTATTAAAAGGTCTGCCTGTCTCGGAGAAGGTCTGAAAACCTCTGCCCCGAATCTTGATAAGTCAAAAACAGGGTCCGTAGAGGACATCATCTCAATTGCACAACAGGCAAGTCCGAATGTTAAAGGCCATAAACTGTACTTTCTTCCCCAGTTTATTACATCCTCAATACGGGTCAAAATGTATGGGGGAAAGTTTTTCATTTTATCATTTTAAAACCTTATAATCTTAAATTGTCAAATGGATAAAAGAAAAATAATTTCCGGTATTTTTGTTCTTATAGGGATTCTTGTTTTTGTTTTTTTATATGTTTTTTTTACCGAGTTTAAGATTTCAAAAAATAGATACTATTATGAGGTGACAGTAAAAGATGCTTCTTGGCTTGAAAGGGGAGACATTGTAACGGTCATGGGAATTAATATGGGGAGGGTCGAAAAATTATGGATTGAAGGAGATAAGGTTGTTATAAAGTTTTTTATAGACGGATTAAAACTCAGGGAGGGAGTAAAAATTACGGTTGAAAATCAGGGTTTTCTCGGCAGAAAAAGATTGATTATAAAACAGGGAAGCGGAAAGGAGATACCTCCGGGAACAAGATTAAAAGGTGAGACAGGATGGGACTTGGGAAACCTGATTTCAGCAGGTGAAAAACTGGTCGATTCCCTGAATGTACTTATAAAGGAAGTCAAAAATCTGGTTGCCACATATAATAATACGGGTTCCGAACTTTCAAAAGAATTAAAATCTCTGTCTTATCAATTCAAAAGTTTTATAAAAACATGGGAAAAAACAGGTGAAAATATTGCCGGTCTTTCCGAAAAATTCAAAAAAATTTCAAATCTCATTGAAAAAACGGATTCCATTCTCGTGAGTATTGAAAAAGGAGAAGGGACAATCCCGAGACTTTTAAGAGAGGATAAAGTTTATAAAAATGTTGATTCCCTTATCACAGAACTTAAAAGTCTTATAAAGGATATAAAGCAAAATCCAAAGAAGTATTTTAAAATAGAGATATTTTGATGAAAAGAGAAAAAAATTTTGTGTGTAAAGTCTGCGGGTATGAATCACCGAAATGGTTAGGAAAATGCCCTGTATGTGAATCTTGGGATTCTTTTAAGGAGATTGAAGAGAAAAGGAATAAATATGAAGAAAAAGGGAAGGTTTTTAAATTTACGGATGTTGAACCCAAGGAAGAGAAATATTTTCCGACAGGAATTTCCGAATTTGATAGGGTTTTGGGAGGAGGGATTGTTGAGGGAGGTCTCTATTTACTCGGGGGCGACCCCGGAATAGGTAAAACAACCCTTCTTCTCGAAATGGCAGAAAGATTATCGGAGAAAGGTAAAAATATTCTTTTCATTTCAGCAGAGGAATCGGTTGAGCAATTAAAATTAAAATCCGAAAGAATAGGGATAAAAGGGAAAAATTTGTGGATTTCACAGAATTCGGATATATACTTGATTAAAGAAGAATTGGAAGATATTTCACCCTTTTTATGTATTATTGATTCAATTCAGACGGTTTATAATCCCGAAAATCCCTCTTCTCCGGGAAGTGTCTCTCAGGTAAGAGATGTTGGTTCCTATTTTCTTAAAATCGCAAAATCAAAAAATATAGTGGTATTTCTGATAGGACATGTAACAAAAACCGGTGAAATTGCGGGTCCGAGAACTCTTGAACATATGGTTGATTGTGTGTTATACCTTGAAGGTGAAAAAAAGGAGGGACTGCGAATTTTAAGACCTTTTAAGAATAGGTTCGGCTCAACCGAGGAAATCGGGTTGTTTGAAATGACCGAAAAGGGACTGATTGAAGTTAAAGACCCTTCAAATTTTTTTATATCAGATATAAAATCTCCCGGTATTTCCGTATTTCCTATGATGGAGGGCAAAAGGGTTATAATGGTGGAAATACAGGCATTGATAAACAGAACTTTTTTCCCTGTTCCTAAAAGGGAATCACAGGGTTTTGATATTCGGCGACTTTCCATGCTTTTGACAGTTATGGAAAAGTATTTGAATCTACCTCTATACCAATACGATGTTTATATAAATGTGGCAGGAGGAATAAAAATTCTTGAAACAGCCGGAGATTTGCCCCTTATTTTGTCAATTTACTCATCTTTCAAAAATATTCCCCTTCCCGAAAAATTTTTCAGTTTCGGAGAAATAGGACTCGCAGGGGAGATAAGAGTTGTAAAAAATTGCCAAAAAAGAATCCAGGAAGCAAAAAGATTGGGATTCAACAAAGCCCTTATTCCGGAAATCCCTAATTTAAATCACGAATTTTTAAAGGTTAAAAATATAACACAGGCAATAAATTATATATTTAAATGAACTTGGGCATAATTTTTTTCATCGGTTTTATTTCAGGGATTATAATATTTTTGATTTTATTGCCTTTTGTAAAAAGGGAAAAGATCCCGAATTTCTTAATTGATTATGAAACCTTAAGAGACGAAAAATTTTTGGAACTTTTTATAAACGGACTATTTTGTTTTAAAATCACGATGTCAAATTCGGATTTTGAAAAGTTTAAGGATTATGTAAGTTTGCTTGAAAATGAAGAAAAAGAAAAATTTTTATGGTATCTTGACCAATTGAATGCAAAAATTAAAAAAGGCGAAATCAAGATAAAAAAGAAAAATTTTCTTGAACTTGTTTTAAAGAAAAAAGAGAATATAATAATTTCGGATGTTGAATTGAGAGGGAAATTTGAAGAAGAGAACATCTCTTTTATATTTTTTCCGGAAATTTCAAAGTTATTCAGAAAGAAAATAAATGAAGGTGAGATAATAAGAGTAAGGATTGAAAAAAGAGGAAGGGAGATTGATGAAGGAGTTGGTTTTCTGCCTGATGGTTCGGTAGTGATAATAAAAGGGGGAGCGGATTATTTAGGAAAGGAAATGGAAATTAAAATCAGAAAGATAAGGGAAACTTATGCGGGTCTGATTTATGAGGCAGAGATAATAAAAGGTGAGATTTTTTAGCCCAGAACCTCCTGAATTTTTTTGAGTGTTTTTTTTGCCTCAATTCTTGCAAGTCCGAGATTTTGAATTGTACCGGAAAGGACAAGAAGGAAATAAACTTCATTATTTACCGGTCTTACAAGTATAGTATATTTTTCTGTGGTAAAGAATATTTCATTTAAATTTCCACCTTCAAGGGAGTCGCTTGCTCTTTTTACAACTCCGATAATATTTGCAATTTCGGCATCCGCAACAGCAGGGTCAAATTGTGCTTCTTTTACATGTTGTGAAAGGGCAATGCCATCATTTCCCACGCAGGAGGCATAAACAGCCCCCTCTACACGTAAAACAATTTCTTCAAGAATTGAACCCAGATTCATATTTAATTAAAATTTTTTCAGGAGTTGAACCTATGAAATAAGAAAAATTTTAAAATAATTTATAATTTGTTTTCAAAAATTCCTGAATTTTTGCACAATTTCTTTAATTTTTTTGCATTGAAGAATCTTCTTGGTAAATAATTAAAGATGAAAATTAAAATCGGAAAAGAAGAAAAAATCCTTAACAAAAATTTAAAAAAAGTTATGGACATTTTTAAAGAATTGAATTTAAACCCCGAAGAATACTTAGTGATAAGAGGTGGTAAAGTATTAACAGAAGACGAGGAAATAAAAGAAGATGATGAGATTGAGCTCATAAGGGTCATTTCGGGCGGAAATTGATTAATTTTTTTATTTTTTCCGCAACTCTACTGCTTCAGATAGGAAATCCTGATCCTAATCTTCCTTTTAAGAAATTGAAAAAAGAAATTGAATTAAAAAAACAGGAATTTTTATCTCAAAATAAATATTTAAAAGATAAAATAAAAATCAAAAAAGAACTCATATTATCACAAAAATTGCTTGTTGATGTTCCTGATTCACTTGTTTCTTATATAAAAACATTAAATATACCTTATTCTCCTGATTATATAATTCCGAGTCCGAAGTTAAGATTAACAGATTATGATGAGGGATTCTGGCATAAGAAGTTCATTAAAGCAGATTCATTGCAAAGGGAAGGGATAAGAGGGAAAGGAGTTATTGTGGTGGTGCTTGATACAGGCATTGATACTTCCCATCCGGAGATTAAAAATAAAATTATCTTATACAAAGATTTTGTGAATTATTCTCCTCCTTCGGATGAAGTCGGACACGGAACATTTGTTGCATCCCTGATTTGCGGAGATTCCGCAGGAATAGCACCTGATGCAAGGTTAATTGTTTTGAAAGTTTTTTCCGAATACGGAGGAACCTTTTCTGATATTCACGAAGCATTTGACTATGTTGCAGAGTTGATAGAAAGGGGAATAGGAATTAAAATACTTAATGGGTCCTTCGGTGCCCACCCCTATATTCCCGAATTTTTTTACGATCTTTTATATTTAAAAAATAAAGCAGTATTTTTATGCTTCGCAGGAGGTAATGAGGGGCCTTCGTCAGGAACAGTATCCTCGCCCGGAAATTATCCCTTTGTTTTTTCCGCGGGTGCATGCGATGATGAAGGAAATGTAACAAGTTTTTCTTCAAGAGGTCCTTCTCCCTTTATAAGCCCATGGAATGACACAACAAATTGGTTTTTTAAAGACTGGAATTTTACCTCACCTTTTTTGTTATCACCCGGAAAAAATATAAAATCCGCATTTCCGGGAAACAGATATTTAGTTGCGGAGGGAACAAGTGCATCATCTCCCATCCTCGCAGGCTCAATTGCATTAATTTTATCCTACAATCCGTTTATAACCCCTGATTCACTTGCAGAAATTTTTAAAAACTATCTTTACAAAAACCCATCCAATTCCTATCCTAATTATGTAGAAGGATACGGAATTTTAAAGCTGAGTACAATCTTTAAAAACATTGAGAGAAAGGACACACTTGTTTTTAAAATATCAAAGTTTGAAATAGAATCCAAAAATTCTCAGATTTTTCCGGATGATTCTTTTTATATTAATTTGTCATTGACTTTTAATAAAGAAATGAAAGACACGGTTAAAGTAAAAATTTTACCTCCTCAGAATGTGCTTATTTTTGACACCTTATTTAAATTTCCTCCCTATTCTTCCATTAACTTAAAAACAGAAGGAATTTTCCTTTATTACACTACAAATGATACATTAAAGTTCGGAATTTCGTTTCAAAGTGATTCTTTTGATTATTATCTTGAAGTAAAGTAAAAAATTAAAGGAGATACAATTTTAACTTTAAAAAACAAAAATTATGAGTTTTCAATATCAGCAACCGGCTCCCTTGGATTTTTAACTTCTGAACAAACAAAGGGAATCGGATTCAAATATAAAAAATTCGGTAATCTATTATATTATGGAAGCGTTGCTTTCGGTAATTCACCTTATTATATTGTTGATAGATTTTACGAAATTTTTGGAATCGATGACAGGGATACAAAGCCCTTGTTAAAAAACGGAGTTTTTTTTGAAAAAAAGAATAATGTAATAAGTTTTGATTTCTCGGATAATTATGCTCAATATCCCGAAGGAAATGTTTTGAGGGTTGAAATCAAAGACATTGATTACGGCTTTTTATTTAAATTAAAAACTTTAAATTTTAAACCCGAGACAACATATTTATCTTTATTTCTTGACCCTGACATAGGTAATCCTTTAACAAATTTTGCCTCTTATGATAGTGCAGGAAAGATTCTGTATGTTTCATCTTCGGGTGGTCCATATTTCGGAGTATTAACTTTTAAGAATGATGTTTTATGCGGTGCTTTTAAAAATGAAGAATATGCTTATCCTTACGGTGGTGTGCCTGATTCCCTGCAATACTTATTTATGTCAGGTAAATTAAAAGAAAAATTTGATATTTTCCCATCCGATTATTCAATTTACATATCCAGAAAAATTTTCCCTCCTGATTCACTGCTATTTGTGATATTTGCTGGTGAAAATTATGATACATTATTGGAAAAAAGAAAAAAAATATTGGAAAGAATAAATATAAAACAGGAGACAAATTTCAAGGGAATCTCAAAGGTATGGCCGAATCCTTTTATAGACCCTTATCAGAAGGAATTGAAAATTGAAGTAATGGGAGAGGGCAGAATAATTTTTTATGATGTAACAGGAAGGAAAGCGTATGAAGTTACGGGTTTAAAGAAAGGGCTCAATGTTATAAAATTAAAAAATTTTAGAAATTCCGGTATTTATTTTTTAAAATTTGAGAATAAAAAAAGGATTTATAAACTGATTTATTTGAATTTAAGATGACGGTGATAATAAAAACTTCTTTTTACTACGGTCCTCTTGAAATTTTACTTAAATGGTTATTATCAAAAGAGCTTGACCCTTTTAAGGTAAAAATTTCGGTTTTATCAGAGGAATTTTTGAATTATTATTTAAAACAGAATACTTTATCATTTAAAGATTCCCTTGAATTTCTTTATGCTCTTACATTTTTTCTGATGTATAAAACAAAAGCACTTTTTGATAGGAGTATGGATGAAAAGGAAGAGGAGACAGAAGAAAAAGAAGAAAGAACTTTCTCCTTTATGGAACTTGTTGAATTTTTGACCGAGAGATACGAAAAAATGAGAAAAATGTATGCAAGGGAGGAGGATGAGACTGTGGAAAGTGAGGAAACTTTTGATCCTTCTATTTTATTTTCAATCTTCTCAAAATTAATTCAAAAAATTCCCGAAGTAAAGGAGAAGTTGCCGGAGATACCCAAAATAGAGGAGAAAATAAAATATATTTTGGATCTTTTAAAGGAATGCAAGGAGATTTCTTTTAAAAAATTAATTCTTGAATCAAGGACAAAGATTGAGGCGATAGTAATTTTTCTTGCCATTCTTGAACTTATAAAAATAAGGAAAATAAGATGTTATCAACGGGAAAGATTTGATGATATAGTAATTTATGAACTTTAATTCTATTTATCTATCTCTCTACTTTTTTAATTTGAATTCAAAAGGAATAACCATTCTTACAGGTACGGGTTTTCCTGCCTGCATCCCGGGCTTGAAGACGAATTTATTAAGTGCCCTTTTTACAGGCTCAATAAAAATAGGATTGTCGGCAATAATTTTTTCAATTATTATACTGCTGTCAGGCATCACTACCAGTTTTACATAAACATTTCCTTCAATTTTGAGCATCTTTGCAAATTCGGGAAATTCGGGCTTCACTTTTTTCAAAATTTCAGGAGGGTTACTTACTTCCCATACCTCAAGGGTCTCAGGAATTAAAGGCTCAATCGGAACCGGTATCGGATTTTGTGGTGTTTTTTCTGGTCTTGTGTAAGGCCCGGAAGGGTTATTCTCTGGGTCAGATGGAATTGAACGGGGATCAATCTTCGGAGGAGAAGGCTTTGTAGGGGGCAAATCGGGTGGTACAACATCCGGAGGTACAGCCCGGGGAGCCATTTTGATGGCTGTTTCAAACTCTTTCAAAGTCTCCTTCCGACTTGTCCGCACAAGAGAGAAAGCAGGCAAAATAAAACTCTCTCTTTTTCCTATTCTGGATTGACAAGGAAGCCCACCCGCACCCACCCCGA
>JAJRUZ010000067.1 GCA_024277525.1 Caldifarciminota bacterium
TAGTAGGAAATCCGTGATATAGCCCGTATATTTGTTGCGTTGCAATAAATATAAAAATACATCTCTCGTAGCGGTCGCATTTATGCGACAATTTAATAATATTTTTTAAAGACTGAATTATAACTTTATTTTTAATATTATACAAGCAATACGGTGATTTATTAGGAAAAATCATGGGCGATCTCAGCCCTTTTTTGGGGTTTTTTATTTTGTTTCAATCCCTCATAGGTAAGCTCGGAATTTTAAAGCAGACATTGCACCTGGCTTAATATATGTGTTTCAATCCCTCATAGGTAAGCTCGGAATATCAACTGAATACTCATAATATCCTGTTTCAGGATTGGTTTCAATCCCTCATAGGTAAGCTCGGAATGTTTACGGATGCTCTTTTAAGTCCCTTTCGAAATGGTTTCAATCCCTCATAGGTAAGCTCGGAATGGCGCAACTTTCTATGATATATTTTTATTATTAATGTTTCAATCCCTCATAGGTAAGCTCGGAATTAAAAATATTTTCAGCATTATTTAAAACAATTTCTTGTTTCAATCCCTCATAGGTAAGCTCGGAATACAAGGAATCTCTATA
Organism: Caldifarciminota bacterium; assembly: GCA_024277525.1. Classification (GTDB taxonomy): domain Bacteria; phylum Hydrothermota; class Hydrothermia; order Hydrothermales; family JAJRUZ01; genus JAJRUZ01. The sequence goes on from JAJRUZ010000067.1 coordinate 586, forward strand.
ACTTGCCTAATTTTATCTGGGTTTCAATCCCTCATAGGTAAGCTCGGAATAAGAAAATGCAAAAGTTTATATTAGAATTTTATCAAAAGTTTCAATCCCTCATAGGTAAGCTCGGAATTATAATAAATTTTAAAGTTATATTCTATATTATTAAAGTTTCAATCCCTCATAGGTAAGCTCGGAATTTTGTTTCAATTTTTTTATTTTCTTTTTTTCTTTCTGGTTTCAATCCCTCATAGGTAAGCTCGGAATGATTGCTTCCTTTGGGAGTTCTTAAAGGTATGAGAAAGTTTCAATCCCTCATAGGTAAGCTCGGAATTTTAAAATGCAAATCGGACAACAAATAAGAAAGGAAATGTTTCAATCCCTCATAGGTAAGCTCGGAATTTAAGTTTTGAATGATTTTTTTATCTATTTTGCTATAGTTTCAATCCCTCATAGGTAAGCTCGGAATGTTGACCTCGAATTCCCCAAACCGATTTTTAGAGTTAGTTTCAATCCCTCATAGGTAAGCTCGGAATGAATTATACAAACTCATAAAAGGGAAATGTCCATATAGTTTCAATCCCTCATAGGTAAGCTCGGAATAAAACACCTAAGGAGGTTTAAAATGCCTTCAAACAAGTTTCAATCCCTCATAGGTAAGCTCGGAATCCTTCCCAATCATCATATATGAGTACACAGGGGCGAGTTTCAATCCCTCATAGGTAAGCTCGGAATTCTCAGGTATTTTTTTGATGTTTGTGACTATCCTATGTTTCAATCCCTCATAGGTAAGCTCGGAATCAAAAATTTATTCCCATTTACTTCATCATTTGTCAAAAGTTTCAATCCCTCATAGGTAAGCTCAGAATGCTGTAAAAGAAAACCTAACTTTCGCCAAATAGGAGGTTTCAATCCCTCATAGGTAAGCTCGGAATTTTTTCTTTTTTAGATCGTAAAAATTCTGTGGTAGGAGTTTCAATCCCTCATAGGTAAGCTCGGAATCAATACTCAGGATGTTGGAGAAGGGCAGTGGATTGGTTTCAATCCCTCATAGGTAAGCTCGGAATGAATCCTCAATCGTATCTTTCCCTTTTGTTTTAACAGTTTCAATCCCTCATAGGTAAGCTCGGAATATTTCCCGATTAAAGGAATATTATTGAGTGCAGGAGGGTTTCAATCCCTCATAGGTAAGCTCGGAATGGATAGGGGAATTAAAGAGCACGAAAGTATATCTTGTGTTTCAATCCCTCATAGGTAAGCTCAGAATCCATTCATTTTCCATACATAAGAATTGAAGATTTTTCAGTTTCAATCCCTCATAGGTAAGCTCGGAATTCTACTTTCAAATCTTCTGCCATTAAATTTATTGTAGTTTCAATCCCTCATAGGTAAGCTCGGAATGCAAGTTGGGCGAAAAGAGCGGTCGTTTATAACAAGTTTCAATCCCTCATAGGTAAGCTCGGAATTTTTCTCAACTCTTCATTCTCTTTTTCTTTTGCTTCGTTTCAATCCCTCATAGGTAAGCTCGGAATTATTCGGGAGTTAGAAAATTTTATTATTGATGACCTGTTTCAATCCCTCATAGGTAAGCTCGGAATATGATGCGGAATTTAATGATACAGAAGAAATTATAACAAGTTTCAATCCCTCATAGGTAAGCTCGGAATACAATATTATAAATTTAATGTAAATGTTTATTCTGAGTTTCAATCCCTCATAGGTAAGCTCGGAATGCAAAAGAGATTGAAAGAGAATTTTTTGATGATTTAAGTTTCAATCCCTCATAGGTAAGCTCGGAATGAATTGATTTAGGTATGATACCTGAAAAATATTTATAGTTTCAATCCCTCATAGGTAAGCTCGGAATCCATTTTTTTATTCTAAATAAATCAATCCCGATTTTCAAATAACAATTAAATTTTTTGTATTTATAATTATATATTAAAAATTTTACTCATTCCCAGTAAAAAAATCAAAATATTTCATGTTGTCTGAGCCATGGTATTTTTACATTATTGCACATAGACGATTCACCACCACATAACAAAAGGTTCGTATTCTTCATCACCGAGTAAATGTTTTTCAATTTTATATAATTCCATCCTGATTAAGGTTCTGTAAGACACATGTCTCCCGAGTTTTCTGTGCTTTATCGTGGTTTTCATTTTATTGTCTATTTCTTCAATAAATATCCTCCTTCCTTTGTCATTTAAATAAACTCCCATTTCCTCAATAAAATGCCTCTCCTTTATCATTTCTTTGTTCAATAACTTAAATATTAATCTGTCAACTATTATGGGTTTGAAAATTTCGGAAATATCAAGATTTAATGAAAACCTCCTGAAATTTGTTGTATGTAAAAATCCTATTCTCGGGTCAAGATGAGTTTTGTAAATTTCTGATAAAATATAGGTGTAAAGTAAAGAGTTTCCGTAACTTATAAGCGCATTAATTTTACTCCCCGGAGGTCTTCTTTCTCTTGTCCTGTAATAAAAAGCTTCATTTTTAATAATTTTGTTGAAACTCCTGTAATAAATATCCTTTGCATTTCCCTCAATCGCCATTATTTCATCAATTGTAGAAAAATTTTCAATTGAGGAATTCAATTCTTTTATTTTTTCAATTTCTTCCTTTAAATCATAACCCCTTACATTGTAATATTCCATAACCCTTATCATATTTAAGAAAGCACCTTTAACAAATTTTTTAGCTAAGTTAAATCTTTTGTTTTCATCATTATAAAATTCCGCCTGCTTTAAAATTAACGCTCCTGAATTATAGTGTTCTCTCGGATAAAAGCTTCCTTCATAAAATCCGTAATAGTTATAAAAATGAAGCAGAATTCCTTTTTGAGAAAGAAAATCCAGAAGCTTTTTGTTAATTGTAACTTCACCGAATATATGAATTTCACCCGTATTTTCAACAGGTATATATTTTTTGTCCCCTTTTGAACTTTCAAAATAAAGAGTGTTCTGCTTTCTCTTTAATTCTCCATCACTCATAATGTATATTGCCTTTTTCATAGTTTACCTCCTCCTTTTACCAACCCGTTTCCCGAATCCCGCCTCCCGATCCCCGAGTCCCGACTCCCGTTTCCCGAATCCCGAACTCATATAATCCTCTCCTCCTTTCCTTTTTCCTTTCCCATTGTTTCCCTTTTTGTATAGAGTTTTGTTCTGAATATGTAAAAAATTATTGAATCTTCATCTTCTTTTATAATATTTTTCAATTCATACTTTAACTTTATAAATTTTGCCTCTGTAATTTCTCCTTCAAGAACAGAATTCTGAACCCATGTTAAATATTTTCTCGCAATTTTTAACACTTTGTTAACTCTTTTTTCGTTTATGTCGTAAACCATTATCAGGTACATGCCTCAAACATCCCGAATCCCTGAGAATTCTTTGAGCCGAGTCCTGTGTCATAAGCGAATTTTATTATATCCTTTTCTGATTCAATTTCATAGATTCCCAGCCATCCTTTTATTACCGTTCCCTTATAAATTATGATTTTCTCCGACTTTTTATTAACTCTTAAGGGCTTTATTTTAAAATCAAAATTTCTTTTCTCTTTATAAAATGATTCGTATTTTTTCCTCAGATTTTCTTTTATAAGAATCTCAAACTCTTTCTCATAAGGAGAATAATAATAGGTTTTCTTTCTGCCGACTCCCGAAACCCGATTCCCGATACCTGATTCCCGATTCCCTATTCCCGAATTCCGATTCCCTTTTAATTTACCTGCATAAAATGTGCTGTAAACCGTGACAGGTGACAGCATCTTTATTTTCACCTTTGATTCGGGTTCAATAACCGGTAAGACAAAGACCTCTCTTAAAATCAAATTGTTATTAAAAATCTTAAATTCCGACTTTTTAATCAGATGCTCCGCAAATTGAGAGAGAAAATCCTTTAAAGGTGAAGAGATGAAAAAGTGAATTTTATTCCCGAATTTAATTTTGTCTTTATGAACTTTAATTTTTTCGGAAAAAACTCTTGAAAAAACAAACATTTTGAATTTTCTTTTTCCATGCTCAAATCCTTTATTATGAAGAAAATCCGCAAGTTCTTTACTTATGTTATTATAAATGAATGACTGTATCAGATAATTGTAATGAATGGGTAAGATTATATCTTTTTGATTTATCTCCTCCAGTGTGATTTTAATTCTCATGAGAAACAAAATTCTTCATAGGCACATTTTTTGCAGAATTTCATTTTCTTTGCTTCGGGTGGTTTTTCAAGGTTTATGATACCTCTGATTTCTTTTTGTGCTTTTTTAAGTTCTTTTTCAATTTCATCATTCAGAATTACTTCAATTTTCTTTTTCTCTTTCGGAAAAAGAAGTTCTCCTTTTGCATTAATTCCCATATTTTTGAGTTTCAGTAAATAGAAGGCGAGTTGCATCTTTGCACTTTTTTCAAATCTGGAACTCTTTTTTACTTCTCCGATTATAACGTTTCCCTTTTCAATTTTTAAAAGGTCTATAACCATTCCTTCAAAACGGATTTCTTTCTTTTCCCTTTTATAACTTTCATTTGAGATAATTCTTCCTATTTCAATAAAAGGGTCTTCCTGATTCGGATTCATTTCCCTTGCCATAAGCCACACTTCACGAGGACAGATATAATAATACCAGATCAATGTTCCTGTTATTTTCTTCATATCTTAAAATTTAAAACTTCATAAAAGGGTAGAATTAAAATTTCGGTATTATTTATTTTTAACTTTTCTCTCAATGAAAGATTGAAAACTATTGCCCTTTTTACCTTGTATTTTTCAATAAAACTCCTCATTGCTCTGGGTATAAGAGGAGATTTTAAGTGTGTATATTTTGCTTCAATGGGTATAAGAGTATTTCCTTTTTCAATCACAAAATCTATTTCTGCTTTCTCTTTTGTTCTCCAGAAATAAATTCTGGATGGTGTGTTTTTTAGTCTGTATTTTAAAACGTTATAAATGAAATTCTGAAAAACAAAACCTTTATTTTTTAAATTACCGAATTCATCTGCGGAAAAATTTCTCAATCCCGGGTCATAAAAATAAAAAATATTGGATTTTGTCAGTTCTTTACGGATATTTTTGAAAAAAGGATAAACCCTATCAATTATGAATGTTTTTTCAAGATACCATAAATAATCCTTTAAAGTTTTTATGGATATTCCGAGTTCCGAGGAAATTTCTGTGAGATTTATAATTTTTCCTATCTCACCCGCCATCAATTTTACCAGTTTACTGAATTCTTCTATTTTATGTATTCTAAGCAAATAGGAGATGTCTTTTTCTATATAACTTTGATAAATCTCATTTATAAGAAGTATCTTTTCGGAAAGTTCTTCCTCAAGAACGATTCTGGGATAACCCCCGAAATTCATATATTCTTCTAAAAGTTCAAGGGATTTTGTTCTCTCAATTTCAAAAAAACTTTTCAGGTTATTTTAATATTTATAATTTGTTTTAAAATTAACAAACTCATCAAAAGAAAGTGTGGATAGTTCAAACATTCTTTTTCTTCCTGTTAAGGATTCATGAAGTTTTTCCTTTAATTCGGTGCTTCCTGAACCTGACACAATAAATTTATAAGGAAGTTGCATATCGTAAAGTCCTTTTAAGAAAATTCCGGCGTCTTCTTTTCTCTGTATTTCGTCTATAAAAACAAACCCTTTCTTTTTCCCTATTTCCAATTCTATTTTTTTTAAAAGGATTCTCTGGGAAGAAAAGAACTCTTTATCCTGTTCAATATCAAGATTGAAAAATATGGTTCTTTCACCTTTTCTTTTCAGTTCATTTTCCAGCATTTTCATAACAGTTGTTTTACCGGCCTGTCTCGGACCTATGATAAAAGATATTTCCTTCTTCTTGAGGTGTTTTCTCAGTTCTTCAAGTATTTTCCTTTTTATATAAATTTCCATTCAATCACCTCCCCGGTTTCCCGACTCCCGATTTCCCGAACATTTCCATTTTAGTCCGAGATTTTTGAAATTATACTTCCAAAATTCTCGCATAATTATATAATAAATGCTCCGTAAATGTCAAGTGTAATTTGTTGCGGGAATCTTACATATACTGCAAAAGTTATAACTATGATCTTTCATTACGCACTTGCAGAAAATCACTTAATACCTCTATGCATATGAGGAAACACTATTATTTGTTTCCTTGGTATATAGTAAAGTTTTGTTTCCTCATTCAGTCTCAAAATTAACTTTTCAGGAAAAACTATTCCATTTTGTTCTTTTAAAGGTAAAATATACATTATTAGAGGAAAATTTTTGTCTTCTTTAAGACATTTCTCATGTACTAAATAGACTCTTCCTGTTCCTTTCTTTATTTCAAATTTATCAGGTAGAAATGGTAGAGGAAACATAATTTCTATCTCTGAATCCTTCGGTTGAGTAAATTCTTTTACTTCTAAAGGAGTATCACATTTTTCTATTACAGTTACGGGAGATTCACTATCGCCACATGTCAAGGGAGTTGTGGAAATTGCACTTTGAATTTTTTGTATATATTTTTCAGTTTTAAATATAGCCATTATTTCCATTGATTTTGTGTATCCGAGTTCCCTACCAAGAGCATTTGTGGATTTTTCACCTAACTTCACATCCCACTTTGTAATTGCTGACGTTGTGTAACTTTTTATAATACATGGAGAAATTAACCGTGAACCTGCCCATATAATTTCCTTTTCAATTTCAATTAGATATTCTTTGGGGTGTCCTTTATTCTCATATCTTTGTAACGCATTTGCAAGAAGTCCTATTATCCCAGAAGGAGGCAGAAAAGGATAAGTAAGTGCAGATTGCCATGTAAAGGGAACCCTTATTGAATAAAGAGAATTAAATCTAATTTTGAAAATTAGAGCTTTCAATTATTTTTCAAATTTTGCTTATAAGCTCTTTAAAAATATCATCAAGGGTATCTTTTTTATTTATACCTTCGGGTGGAGATTCTTTTCCCCAATAAAGAAAAACAGTTCCATCAGGCATTATCCCTTTAGTTTTTGATATATAATCTGAATACATTGGAGAAACTGGAAATGGAAGAGGTCCTTTTTCGGAATAACACACCAAAATTTCAAGTAGATCCCCATGAGGAATAGCATGAGAAAGTGAGGCTCCCATCTGTCCTGATATAAGGTAACGATACGCCTCTATGGCTACTTTAATTCTATCTTTGCGTCCATTGTTGTCATCTACTGCATAAGGATTATTACTCCCAAGATTTAACTCTACAAGTCCGATTCTGTCCACATCAAGAGCAGATACAAAAGTATAAATCCCGGAAGCATAAGATTTATTAAAAGGCATTTGAGAAGTAAGTTTTTCTTCTTTAAACTCTTTTCCACTTTTAACTCGAGAATGAATTACTTGTTTAGAAGTAGAAGGAATACTTATTACAGGCATAAGCCATGAAAAAAGTGCTCTTGATGTTCTCCTCTCCGAGGTATCACCTATGGCTGCAAGATAGCCGTGTACATCACAGATAACACATTTTTTAATAACTGCCTCTGCACCCTCATTTATTGCATCTTGATGAGACAATTTGTTTTCATTAGTTAATATTGCAGGTCTTACAGGTTCTCCAATTTTACATGCGTCGCAGAATGGTAAATTTTGTTCTATCCCCAATTTTCTCATTGCCTCGTAATGCCAGTGTTTGAGCATTCTGCCGGATACAGCAGGAGCTTCTACTTTTTCCCATTCGCCTTTTTCGTTTTGAATAAGATAATCCATTATTCTTATATCGGTCACATTGCCTGCTACCGCTTCATTATTTAAATCATGCACATTTAATTGCACCTTTACAGCAAAAGTTACAAATTTAAGCATTTTAAACCTCCTGTTTTTCAACCTTTAAGGTTTTATATGATTCAAAGGAAAAAGCCAGAAGATATAGAGTGCTTTTCACTTGCTCAAAATTTTCTTTACTCTTCTGCATAATTTCATTTAGTGATTCCAAATCATCGGGATGAGGAATATGGGGAGGATTTCCATTATCTTTTGTTTTTTCTTGGTCATACCGGAGTTTCGCTTCTCTTTGAAGTTTTTCAAGGATTTTTCTTACGTCATCGGGAGTTGTAGCATTTCTTATACCATCCGCATAGGAATAATTTTGATAATCTTTGTTCCATATGAAGTACCCTAAAGTTTTAGCATAGGCTCTTACGCCTTTGTTTTTTATTATTTCATCTTTTATCATAGCCACCTCCTTTAATAAATATTTTGTTGTTTCTGGGTATAAAAGATTAACCCAGTTATTGGTATCCCTAGGAGTTGTTTCTACAGTATAAAGACGGACAAATTTAAATAAAGAATCCAATTTGCGATAATAAATTATGTTATTTAATTCTATTAATGCATCATATGCATCCTTAGGGTACCTTTTATTTCCGATAGTATTAAGTAATTTGTCAATTGTGGCTATATTATAAGGCGTGTACCGTATAAAATCTAAGTAATTCTCAATCGGTATTAAAAAAAGTCCATCTACACGATAAACATTGGAGCGGCTTAATACAGCAATAAACAAATCAAACTTCTTATATAATATGTCAGAAGAAGAAGGAATTTGAGATAAAAGCCATAAGGGAATAAGTGTTTGAGGAATCTGTCGATTTAGCCGATTTTTCCTCAATTGGTGTTGCAGGGAAAAGATATTTTGTAATTCGTAACCTTTTATTTTTTCCTTCGGAATGGGTACAACTATTATTTCTCTGTCTGAAATTTTGAAAACAAAAGATGAAAACCATATGCCTAAAATTGCAAGTAATCCACATGTTTTACATAATCTCTTAGGGCGAGTAGGACGTCTCATATCGCCAGGCTGAAGGTCTATCTTATCCCTGCTATGATGATAAGATCTACATGCAGAAAATCCAATCTGTAGTCCTATTTTATTTCCTTGGTGATTACATACGGGGTCTTCTTTCTTATTCTTTAAAAAGGTTGATATTACAAAATATTTGTTTAATAAATACTTTTCATCTTTTTTTGCAAGCAAGTTCCATCCTTTTTTTCCTTCTTTCCCACTTCTTTTTATTCCAGGTGTCTCTAAAAACATATGCGAAGAATAAAGTAGTATGCTACATAAACGTTTAAAAGCTCTGTTCAACTCATTAATTACTTTCTCTTTATTTTCATTGTTCTCAATCTGAATGCAATAGTAGCCCATCTGTGGCAAAATGGAAATTTTTTTTGTCCCATAGACCTCAATTCCCACTCTCGCTAATCCATACGCAATTTTTGCTTCTAAATCTGGAAATCCTGTTCCAGGAGTGTAAAGAGTAATCATAATTTTGTCCGTTTCTCTATCTTATTCATGTATTCTATAATATTTTTGCTCATCAACCATCCTCCGAAATAGTCTTTTTCATCCTCATTTTTCTGAAATTCTTTTCTTTCCGAAGCAGCAGAAATGTCACATAGTTTCAATATATGGTGCATAAGGCTTACCTGTAATCGTTTCTTATGCTGGTTAAGTAAAGAGTCACCTCTTGCCCAGGTTCTTAGTCCCCTTGCCATTTCTTTTAAATCGTAAACTGTTAAGTTTTCTGCAAGTAAATCAAAATATTCATTTCCTAAAGCCTTAGCTTCATTTGCCCACTTTATTTTCCCATATTCATCTGTGAGTCCTTCCAATATTGCTTGAACATCCGGTTTTTCTATATTTTCTGCTAATAAACCTTTGTCTGTATGATGGATGGCTACTGCAAAACAAATTGCATTTTTTAAATCTTCTGAAATTTCTTTTTTAGTGAATTTCTTATACAAATATCCTGCTCCGATTGGTGCATGGGAAGGGAGTTTATGAGATGTCCCAACATTCTCCTGCCATTTTTTTGTTAATTTACCGAGGTCATGAAAAGTAATCATATCTGAAATTGCATCCTTTAATGTTTCTCTATTTTTTATTCCAAGTATTCTTTTTATTGTGGGTTCAAATACAGAAAAAACAAGATTCAATTTTTCTTTACATCTCTCTATATGAACTTTGTAATCTTCAGGTGGAGATGGACTAGATAACGGTTGCTTCATCTTTTACTACTCCTTTTGTTTTATCATAATTGAGAACATCAAGTATGTATGTATAAAAAGGGACAATAGCAGGGTCCTCTTCTTCAGGTTCTTTGTTATCTTTTCTTATAGGTTCTACATCCCACTTATTTTTGTTTTCTTTTTCATCAAATTCCCATTTGAGTTTCCATTTTATTAATTTATCTTTAAAATACACCCAGGCAACCTTTATATCCACATCAAAAGAATTTTCATTAATATTTTCTATTCCTATCTTTTTAATTGCTTGTTCGATTATTTCCTTTTCAGATTTTTTCTTCTTTGAATCATCAATACCTTGTGAAAAATCAACCACAAATATTTTTACAGGTTTATTCTTTCTTACCTGAATATTCTCTGGTTTCTGGTCAGCATAAAGAACACATTCATATAAGTCAATTAGAGTATCCCTTGCTTCATAGTCTTCTGCTTTATATTCTAAAATGTTGACAAATTTTTGAACCTGTTTAAAATCTTTGATGTCAAAATCATTATGTTCTTTTAGCCACTTAAAAGTTTTTTCTATATCTTCTTTTTTATAAGGTAAACATCCTTTTCCATTTTCAATTTGAAAAATATGCATTTCTCCTTTTTCTCCTTTGTATCTTGCACACCTTCCTGCTCTTTGGACTATAGCATCTGCAGGAGCAATTTCTGTGATCAAAATATCAGCAGAGAAATCCATACCTGCTTCAAGAACCTGAGTGGAAACTACAATTCGGATGTTATTTTCTCTGTCTTTCATAAGTTCTATTGCTTTATTTTCATGTATCTCTCTATCCCTTTTTATAAATCTGGAATGAAGAAGCACAATTTCGTCTTCTTTTAACTCTAATATTCTTTTGATTTCATCATAGATTCTTTGAGCCCTTTTTACTTGATTCACAACAATTAAGGTTTTTTTGTTCTGTATCTTTTGTAGTAGTTCTTGAGGTATGTTTATCCCTTCTTCATTTATCAAAGGTTTTTCCTCTAAGTGCATAATTACTTCATTTTCTATAGATATATCTCCTTCTATTTTCTGATCTTCCTTTAAATCTATATTTTCAAATAGACTTTTTTCAAGTGTTTCAGGCATTGTGGCAGTCATTACCACAAATGGAATATTGCTATTATTCAAAATTTCTAAAATGGCTCTCATTACCGAAAATGTGAATTCATCCCTATACATGTGGGATTCATCAAATACTATTAACGAAGATGCGATTGCTCCTGCTGGTACATCAAGGTGATGTCCCACCTGCCTACTGGCTCTTGCAAATCCATATATAAACTGATCAAGGGTAGTAATTATTATATCTCCTATAAAAAACGGTGAATCCGGAATGTCTCCATGTTGTATTTTTACAGTTGTATCAGGAGTTATGTTCTTAGCATATCTTTCTATTCTTTCCTTAATCTGGTTAATCAATACACGCATCGGTAACACATATATTAATCTCGGGGCGATGAAAAACTCTTTTTCCACAAACTGCCTCAAAAAAGGAGCCAATACCGCTTCTGTTTTTCCCGCACCCGCAGGAGCCCTAATCAAAATAGGCGAACCTTTACTCAAATACCTCTTTGATTTATCCCACACCTCAATCTGATAAAGGTGTGGCTTTTTAATATTGAAAATGTGTTTATAAAAATATTTTATTTCCACTTCTTAATTATACCATAATAAAATTTAAATTTCAAGAACCCGAAAAGTTATGAAAGAAAATTTTGGAATTGACAGTCTTTCTGAAAAGGAAAAGTGCTATTGTATCGTCCATTAAATTCATAGTTTCAATTTTCAAATAACCGTTCCTCTTTTGGTATTTATTAGGGGTTGAAATTTTTTAATTTTTATCTTATCATTATATATTATGTTAAGAAAAAAACTTGAGAAACTTTTTGAAGGTTTTTATATTCTTAAGGGTTCAATTTTTGAAAGGTTAATGAGAAAGGGTTGGATGGGCTTCTGGACAAACCCAGGGGAGGAGCTCCTCGTGTTTTTACAGATGAACAAAGGAAAGAAATAATA
>JAJRUZ010000068.1 GCA_024277525.1 Caldifarciminota bacterium
AAAAGAGGTTCCCCGGAATTTCACGATAATAACAGCAACAGATACCGCGGAGATTGCTTCCTGGTATCCTGAGAAAGGTCATTCATTATTCACATATTATTTCTTAAAGGCGTTAAAAGGTTCTGCGGATAAAAACAAGGATAAGAGATTGACACTTTCGGAGTTGCAAAATTATTTAAGAACAGAGGTTTCCTATATGGCAAGGAGGTTATACAATCGCAGTCAGCATCCTGTTGTGAAGGGTGATTTAGATAAAATATTTGTGAGGTGGAGATAAAAAATGTATCCGCATCCCGACTTTGTCAGGATTACGAAAAAACATCCCCCCTGCCCCCTTCTAAAGAAGGGGGAGTCCTTCTTTTCCCCCTTGGCGAAGGGGGATACAGGGGGATTGACGAAAATTCCCCCCTTGGAGAAGGGGGATTAAGGGGGATTGAAAAATGAAAAGAATCTACAATGAAAAACTTAAAAAATTTGCAAGGGAATTAAGAAAGAATTCCACACCTGCTGAAATTTTGCTCTGGAGGGATGTTCTTAAGGCGAGGAAAATGAAAGGTTATCAATTTAATAGACAGTTTCCGATCGGAAATTATATAGTTGATTTTATATGCAGAAAACTGAAATTGGTTATTGAGGTTGATGGGTTTTCGCATGATTTAAGGTTCGGTAAACATATTAAAAAAGATGAATACTTGAGAAAAACGGGATATACGGTTTTACATGTAAAGGAAAAAGATATTTTAAAGGATATAGAAACTGTGAAAAAATACATTGAGAGTTATGTTGAAAAACTGGAAAAGAAGAATTGATTTAAAACATCCCCCCAACCCCCCTTCTAAAGAAGGGGGAGCCCTTCTTTTCCCCCTTGGTGAGGGTGGACGAAGCGAAATTGGAAATCGTAACTACTATCCGGCTCCTTGCTGTTTACCCCTTGCCAATCACAATTGGTTAATTTTTTGGAAAGCAGAATGCGGGATGGGTACCGGAGGAGAAATTAAAAGGAGGAGGTAAAAATATGAAAAAATTTATAAACATTATACTTTTAATAACTTTCCAATCGTGTATTTATAATTATCATCTTATCCGCAAAGAGCCGATTTCTCAGCAGAGGAAAATTTTGGACTATGAAGTAAAAGTTCTGGAAAAGCCGAATCTTTCCTCTCCTTATCTCTCCCTTCGGATAAAGGTAAGATACAGGATTCAAAAACTATTTCGTGAAAAATATGAAGGGAGAGTTAATCCTTATCCTTCTCTTATACCTGCTTTAGCAGGAATTCCTGTATCTTTTCTTTTATTCTCCTCCGGTTATCAGGTTCTCGGAAGGAATCTTATAGCCCTTTCCCTTTTATCATCGGGTGGTATGTTTTATTTTTATAAAAAAGCCCGGCCGAAGATAAAATATGAGAAAAAGACGATATATTTTGAAGAAACTGTTCCTGTAAAAAACAAAAGTTTTACCCTTCTTTTAAAAGAAAAAAAATATTCCCTTTCTTATACCACGGATGCGGAAGGCAAATTAACGGTTAATATTGCCGATTTTGCTCCTTTTTATGAAAAAGGGAAAGATTTTGAGTTTGTTCTTTTATCTCCAGAGGGTAAAAAAATAACAACCCTTTTTGTTTCCACCGCTCCTGTATCCAGGTATTTATTAAAGAAAAAGCAGAAAAAATTTCCGCCGGACCTTTATATTTCCGTGATCTTTTCCGATGATGAAGGGAACAAAAACAGAATTCTTGACGCCTACGAGACAGCGGAAATTAAAGTTCTTATTGAAAACAAGGGAATGGGAACGGCGAATGACCTTGATGTTTATTTAAAACCCCTTACCCCTGTTGAACATATTCATTTTGAAGGGTTAAAAAAGGTTTCCGAGGTAAAACCGGGTGATACCGCGGAGGTTGTTTTTAAAATATACGGGGATTCACTTTTGGATACAAAAACCGTTAAGTTCAGGATAGAAGTTCTTGAGCCTTATTTCGGAGCAGATGCGGAGCCGAAAATTTTGATGTTCAAAACCCGTGAATTTTTACCTCCCGAACTTGTTCTTTATGACAAGGGAGTAGAAGAAGGCTGGATAGAGCCGAGAAAGACCGCCCACCTTTCCTTAATACTTCAGAACCGGGGGACAGGTAAAGCGGAGGATGTGAAAGTAAGATTCAAATTTCCCTTGAATTTGACATATCTGGGCGATGAAGAAGTGATAAACATAGGTGATATGGAGCCCGGAGAATGGAGGAGAATAGATTTTCCTTTATATATAAGTCCGAGATATAAAGCGGACAGTTTAAAGTTTGTTATGATAGTAGAGGAAAAGAGGAAGAAATTCGGTAAGGAGATTAACATTTCATTTCCCATAAAAAAGAAAATTACAAAGCCTGCAGAAATTGCCATTGCTCCTTTGGAGGAGCGTAAAAAATCCTTCCTGCCCCCTCCCGAAGTTGCGGTGGATGTTGATATGGAAATTCCTTACACAGGAATAGAAAATCCTGATGCAATAGGTGTTGTGATAGGGATAAAAGATTATGCAAATCCCGATGTTCCTTCCGTGGATTATGCAATAAATGATGCAAGGATAATTAAGGAATATTTAATAAATGTGCTGGGGTTCAAAGAAGAAAATATAATTTATTTAGAGAATCCATCAAAGGCGGACCTTGAAAAAGTTTTCGGAACAAAAGGTAATCCTCAGGGAAAACTTTATAACTGGGTGAAGACGGGTGTATCGGATGTCTTTATATTTTATTCAGGGCACGGCGCACCCGATATCAAAAGTAAAACCGGTTATTTTGTGCCTTATGACGGTGACCCGGAATATATAGAAGTAACCGGTTATTCCTTAAAGACCTTTTATGAAAATTTAAAAAAGGTGCCTGCACGCAAAAAAATAGTGGTAATAGATGCCTGTTTTTCCGGAAGGACAGAAAAAGGAATGCTTTTAAAAGGAATTTCCCCTCTCCTTTTAGGGATAATAAAGAAAGCAGATATTGATACGAATACCGTTGTATTCACGGCAGCAAAAGGGTCACAGGTCTCGGGATGGTATCCTGAGAAAAGGCACGGAATATTTACATATTACTTTTTGAAGGGACTAAAAGGAGAGGCGGATAAGAATAAAGACGGTGTATTGACAGCAGGTGAAATGAGGGATTATTTAACAGAGAATGTAAAATATACTGCAAGAAGATTAAAAGGAATTGAGCAGGAACCCGACTTCATCGGAAAAAAGGAAATTGTGATTTATAAAAAACCCGAGGCAGGCAGATAACAATGCATAGGCGGCTGATAACAAAACCAAAGCCTAAAGGAATAGGGTATTTAAATCAAAAAAATTTTTTAAATTTAGCAAAAGATATTGAGACCTTGCAAAAAATAATTTATAATTTAATAAGGAAATTAAAATGAAAAAATTAAAATCCATTTTCCGCCATCTGCCAACCGCCATCGGTTACCTGCTAACCGCCACTCTTTTCCTTTCCTGTGATTATTTCTTTGACATCTTTCCGCCTTCTGTAAAGATTCTTGAGCCGAAGGGAGCAGTTTTCGGAAAAGTTAAGATAGTGATAGAGGCGGAGGATAACAGGTTTGTGAAAAAGGTTGAACTTTATATTGACGGAAAATTCATAAAGGAGTTTTCCGGTTCCGGTAAAAAGGAGACCTTTGAGTATTATTATGATTTCTCTCAAGGGTTTCATACTTTAATGGTAAAGGCGTATGACAGGGGAGGAAATTGGAGGAAGGCTGAAAATTCATTTGAGGTTATTTCCGATAGTGTGAATTTAATTTCACCTTCGCACGGAGAGGTATTGACGAATTCAACCGTTGAATTCAGGTGGAGTTCCTTAGAAGGAGCAATTGCCTATCATTTGCAGGTTGATGATAATGACAATTTTTCCTCTCCTGTTTTTAATGATTCAAGCATAAGTTCAACGAATAAGGGTGTGAGTTTATCGGCAGGAACCTATTATTGGAGGGTAAAGGCAAAGAATTCAGCAGGAGGGTGGGGAAGTTGGAGTTATGTAAATACTTTCAGAATAAACTCTTCTCCGAGTGCTCCGGCAGTTCCCTCTGGTTCAGACTCGGGTATAGTGACCCTTCCTTGCACCTTTTGGACTTCCGCTACCGACCCTGACGGAGACCAGGTTGCAATAAGGTTTGACTGGGGAGACGGGAATATTTCTGATTGGAGCAACTTTGTAAACTCGGGTCAAACGGTCTTAATGAGCCATTCCTATTCCTCACCAGGAACTTATTATGTGAAAGCACAGGCAAAGGATGTGTGGGGAGGAGAAAGTGAATGGAGTAGTGAGATTCAGATAGTAGTGTTTGGGGCTCTCGATTCTGGCCTTGTATTATACTTATCTTGTGACGAAGGATCCGGAAATATTGCCTATGACCGATCCGGATACAATAATAATGGAACCATATACGGAGCAACATGGACCCAGGGAATATCAGGAAGTGCGTTATATTTTGATGGGGTGGATGATTATGTAGAAATTCCAAATGACACTTCTTTGAATCCTCTTTTTTCCCTTACCTACTGTGTATGGATTCAGACTTCCAATGATGTATATAGTGAGCAAAGAATAATATCTAAACATCATAATCTCTACGGTAATGGATATTGGGTTGATATTGATACAGGCTATGTTCGTGCACGTGTTTATACAACAGGGTTCTCCCCCGCAACACTCTTTTATCCGGCCGCCCCGGCTACTTGGTATTTTATAACAGTGAGATATAATGGAGCCAGAATAGATTTGTTTATAGATGCCACTTTAGTGGATTCGGTGAATGCTGAAGGAACAATAGATACTAACGCTTATAATCTTTTAATAGGCGCTTCTAACCATTTTTCTGGTCCTGTAAACTTTTTCCACGGAATAATAGATGAAGTTCGAATTTATAATCGTGCTCTTTCGGAAAATGAAATTCAACGGTTATATAATGGATATACCGGTTTCAAGAGACACTAATAAAGAGGGTCAACCCTGAAATAAATAACCCGAAAGGGGTCACCCCCGAATTAGAGACATAAGAGAAAGAAGGAAACCCAACACGAGTCAGTAGACTGTCCGAAAACTCTCCTCCCCTTGATAGGGCTGATATTACCCATGATTTTTCCTAATAAATCACCGTATTGCTTGTATAATATTAAAAATGAAGTTATAATTCAGTCTTTAAAAAATATTATTAAATTGTCGCATAAATGCGACCGCTACGAGAGATGTATTTTTATATTTATTGCAACG
>JAJRUZ010000069.1 GCA_024277525.1 Caldifarciminota bacterium
AAAGATGTTTGTATCAATAAGGAACATCTATTTCTCCCAAAACTCAAGAATTTTGTGTTGTAATTCCACTGATGTGTATCTCTCACCTAATTCCTGAAGAGCTCCCCGAAATTTAATAATTTCAAGAGAGCCCCCTCTTTTTGAACTGTATTTTTTCTCCAGGAATTCAACAAAATCCTCCACTTCTTTTCTTAACTCGGGGGATAATCTTTTTATTTTTTCGAGTAATTTTTTCATAATTTTAAAATTATAAGGAAAAAACCGAGAAAAGGCAAAAGCAAAGACAGAGGGATAGCGGGTCAAACCCCGAAATAGGGAAATTAAAAAAGTCAAAAGTTAAAACTTAAAAATTAAAACTAAAAAGTTAAAAGTTAAAACTAAAAACTAAAAACTAAAAACAAACTTCACTTCGTTACTTCGACAATTGTCGAAATGCCGAATTTAAAAAATCTAAAATATTTTAACTGAAAATTTCACCTTTGCGAAAAGGTAAAAAATTGGAGAAATCTAAATTTAGAAGCGTTTTCTGATTCTTACACTACCGGGTGTTATAACTACGAAATTTTTTAACATATATTTGTGATATTTTTTTATACTTTCCAACACAATTTTTGCTTTTTTGATAGGTGACAATCCTGCTAATCTTATTAAAATTACACCATAATGCGTTCTTTTCTGACGAAAAATTATTTCGCCAAAATCTTTATCAGACGTGATTAAAACCGATTTTTCTGCGTTAACAATATGAATTATTTCATCATCTGATATACTTTTCTTAAATTCAGCAATATAAATTACTCCGTACCCCTCTTTACGTAAATAATCTACAATAATTTTATCAATATTCTCATCAGCAACAAACCTCACTTATTTTGACCTGGGTAAAGGGTATACAACTTCCTGATGTAAAACTTTTGCGGCAAAATCAAGAGCTGCATAAATTGCTTCTTTTGTCAAATTGGGATGTGCTTCCAAAATTTGCTCTATACTTTCTCCTGCTGCAAGTTTTTCAAGAATGTGCTCAACTGTAATTCTTGTACCTTATATGACAGGTTTTCCCATCATTATAGAAGGATTAGATATTATACGAATTTTTCTTTTTTTCTTCATATTTTAATATACTCTGCTATAAATGGAGATTTCAATAACAAAATTTAATGCGAAAAAGTGAAAAATTCTCTAAATATAACCACAAAATACGCCGTATTATTTCGCCTTCAACACTTCTTTCGGGGTTAATCTCCCTTTTTCAGTTTTATCGAAATCCTTATCAAAACTTATTATCTTTAAATCATACTTCTCTGCCACTGCATATTGATAAGCATCGTCAAAATCAAGATTGAATTTTTTAGCAAATTCTGAAATTTTCGGGAGTTCAACCGGCTCAATTTCGTATATTTTAACTTCGGTATCTTTTATGAAATCCTCTATAAATTCTTTAAAAACCTTATCCATATTCATCTTATGAAGTATAAGACCGATAGAATAAAGTGAGAATTTAGTAATCGCTATATTTTCATAACCTACAGATTTTAAAAAATTCATAACTTCCTGTGCTCTTTCCCTATTTAAAAGGAGTTCAAGGATTATGTTGGTGTCTATCAAGTTCATCCTCAAGCCACCACTTTATAACCTCATGTTGTAAATCCACGGAAGTATATTTTTCTTTTAAATGACTCAGGGCACCCATCCATCTGAAACTCGGTTTCCTCTTCTTTTTTTTCCTTTTATTAAGAAGAAATTCAACAAAATCTTCCACTTCCTGTCTTAAATCAGGCGGGAGTTCTTTTATCATTTTTTCAAGCGACTTCATATTTTTATTATACACCTAACAGAATAATAATATCAATTTCACTTTAAGTCAAAACTAAGAATGAAACCGCATAGAAGAACTATAGGAGCGGTTTCCAAACGCGATATTAAAAATATTCCCCCTTGGAGAACCGAGATCACCCATGATTTTTCCTAATAAATCACTGTATTGCTTGTATAATATTAAAAATGAAGTTATAATTCAGTCTTTAAAAAGATATTATTAAATTGTCGCATAAATGCGACCGCTCCGAGAGATGTATTTTTATATTTATTGCAACGCAACAAATATACAGGCTATATCACAGATTCCCTACTAAATATGCATAAGATCCGAATTTTACTCCAAATTTCATGGGTAATATCAGCCCTTTACCCTTTTTAAAGGGCTCTTTTTTCTTTAAAATGTAATAAATACCAACCAGCATTTTCCGAGCAACCGCCACTTTTGCAACCTGTTTCCCTTTCCTCTTTTTTAACCTTTCATAAAAAGACTTATAATAATCATCTATAGAAACCGCCCTCGTAGCAGCCTCCACCATAACCCATCTCAACCACCTTGACCTTTTTCCTCCTTTTAAATATTTTAC
Source organism: Caldifarciminota bacterium (assembly GCA_024277525.1). GTDB lineage: Bacteria > Hydrothermota > Hydrothermia > Hydrothermales > JAJRUZ01 > JAJRUZ01. Next base: position 2,403 of record JAJRUZ010000069.1, read on the forward strand.
ACTCTCAAACACCGACCCTTTCATGTCAACATTTTTAATACAAAACCATAAATTGCATATCACTGCAAAATCTCAAACATTCTTCTTGCATTTTCAAGCATTGCATGATTGTTGTTGAAAAATATATAAACTTTCCCGGCTCTTAACTTCAAAATCTTACCCTTTATTTCTTTTAATTCTTCATCAGTATAATAATGAGAATACCACTCACTCCTTCCGTGCATTCTTAAGTAAATAATCCTGTTAGTGCATATAATATCCCTCGGAAAATCAGGGGAATCCATTGAAACCCATGTTAGACCTAACTTTTCAGCCCATCGGTAATATTTCTTATCAAAAAAGGAAATGTGCCTGGGTTCAAAGGCAAATCTTTCTTTGAGTTCGGTAAATTCAAAAAACTCTTCAATTCTTTTAATCATGCTTACCGAAAAATTGGGTGGTGCCTGAAAAAGATAAAAATCAATGTTTTTGTCAAGTTCTTCAAATAATTTCTTGAATTTGAGCCATGTTCCCTTTGCTTTTTCGGAAAATTTAAAAACATGGGTTATGAACCTGTTTACTTTTATTGCCCATCTCAAACCTCCTCCTTTTTTAACCCAAGATTTAACCTGATTTTTGAAAGGAAATCTGTAAAAGGAAGCATTTAATTCAACCGCATTTAAACCCGAATTTTTTGTGTAAAAATCAAAACTTTGCTCTTTGTTCCAAGAATAAAGCCAGCCTGAGGTTCCTACATAAATTTTCATTGCGGAATTTCAATAATTAGCATATTTACCTTGATAACTTCCTCTTTTTTCAAGCTCTTTTTCAATCTCATTTAGAACTCTTAACTTATTTCGACACCACTCGGGAGCAACAAGTAAATCATCAGGAGCCTCTCCTGTTAATCTTGCAATTATTATGTTTTTATCAAGCCTTTCTATGAAATCACAAACAGCCTTTATATATTCCTCAAACTCAAGAGGTTCATATTTTCCCTCATTATACCATTTTTCAAGCTCCGTATATTTAACCACATGAAGAGGATGAATTTTTACACCATCAATTTTCAATTTATTTAAAAAATAAGCAGTATTCATCCAATCTTCATATTCATCACCCGGGAGCCCGATTATCACATGCGCCATTACCCTTATATTATTTTCTTTTAATTTTCTTACGGCTTCCTCAAAATTTTTAACATCATGTCCCCTTTTTGTTATTCTCATTGTTTTTTCATTTACGGTTTGGAGTCCGATTTCAACCCAGAGATACGTTTTCTTATTTAAATCTTTTAAAATTTCAAGAATTCCATCATCAATGCAATCAGACCTGGTTCCTATGGAAATTCCGACAATATCAGGGGAAATGCTTAATGCCTCATAATAAACCTTTCTTAAATATTCCGTCTCCGCATAGGTATTGGTATACGCCTGAAAATAAACAATAAATTTATTTACCTTTCTTCTTTTTTTTATTATTCCCATTCCTTCCAAAATCTGTTCTTTTAAAGGCTTAATCCTTCTTGCTGTTTCGTGAACAAAAGAAGGATTATAACAGTAAATACATTTTGCCTGAGGAGGGCATTTAAAGCCGGCATCAACAGAAATTTTCCATACCTTTTCACCGAACACCTTTTTAAGATGTTCCGAAAATTTATTGTATCTTGTCATTTAGAACATAAATTGTATTTTTACCCTCTTTCATACCATTTCTTCATAAATTCTTTTGTCTCTTTTTCTTCAAGAATTGTATTATAAAAACTAAAATTTCTCTTATAAAAATTAAATGTCTTCTTCAATGCTGATTCAAAATCCCACTTGTAATCAAAACCCATTTCCTTAACTTTTCTTCCGTCTATTGCATATCTCCTGTCATGAGCGGGTCTGTCCTTTACAAACTCTATTGCAGTTTTTTTATCCCTTCCCGAAATTTCACAAAGCATCTCCGCAACCTTTATGTTTTCAATTTCAATATTTCCCGGAAGATTATATTCCTCGCCGATTTTTCCCTTTTTATAAATTAAATAAATTCCCCTGATGGCATCCTCCTGATAAATCCAGTTTCTTTTCTGTTTCCCGTTTCCGTAAATCGGGATTTTTTCACCCTTTAATAATTTCATAATTGATAAAGGTATGAATTTTTCAGGGAACTGTCTTTCTCCGAAAACATTTGAAGGTCTTATTATAATTGCAGGAATATTATATGTTTTATAAAAAGAATAAACAAGCCTGTCCGCACCTGCCTTGCTTGCAGAATATGGACTTGAGGGATAAAAGGCGTGATTTTCCTTTGCCTTTCCCTTTAATATTTCACCGTAAACCTCATCTGTTGAAATATGAATGAAAACTCCATTTGAACCGTGCAATTCTTTAAAAACATCAAGTAAGAAATATGTTCCTACAAAATCCGTGAAGATAAATCTGTGAGGATATAAAATTGACCTATCAACATGTGTCTCAGCAGCAAAATGAAATACTTTATTTGAAAACTCAAGCACTGCCTCCAAAATATCTCTGTTCGTAACAGAGCCCACAATAAGCGAAACTCCTTCATCAGAGTTAATAAATTTTTTTATTTCCTTTTTAAGTCCGGAATCAGTCTTTATTACTTTTCCTTTTTTCTTCTTTCTTTTTCTATAAGGATAAGCATCTTTTCCGAAATCAGGGGTTATTATATTTTCTTTTTTTAAATATGGATAAAGATTTTCCGGGAATCCCGAATATTCAAGCGAATCATATACAATAATTTTCGATTCCTTTTCCTTTTTGAGTAAAAACCTCACAAAATTTGAACCTATGAAACCTGCCCCACCGGTTATGATGTAAATATTCATTTTTCAGTAAGTAAACACAATCTTATCTTTTATTTTAACGGGTTCTATTTGAATGTTTAAAATATCTCTGAGGAGCTTCTTATCGGAGAAAATCTCTTCTTTGTCAACAAAAACGGTTTCACCGTCCTTTTTAAAAAATAAAATTTTATCAGCAAATTTGAATATAAGATTTAAATCATGTAAGACAAATATTAAAATTTTATTTTTTTGTTTAACTTCTTTTTTTAGAATTTCAAATATAAAAAGCGAATTTTCAAAATCAAGATGAAGGGAAGGTTCATCAAGCAGAAAAATGACCGGGTTTTGCATGAAACATCTCGCAAGTAAAACCTTTTGCTTTTCTCCTCCGGAAAGTTCTGAGAACTTTTTATCTTTATAATGAAGAAGCCCGAATTTTTCTAAGATTTTTTCTATTTCCTTGCCATCCACCCTCCTTCTTCCCGGATAAGACGCAAGTTCAACCATCTCATAAACAGTAAAGGGAACTTCACTCTCGTAAAACTGTGGTAAAAAACATATTCTTCTTGCCCTTTCAATACTTCGCATTTCAAAAATGTTCTTTCCATCCAAAATCACCTCTCCCTCAAAAGGTTTTAAAATACCCGCAATAACCCTTAAAAGTGTTGTTTTTCCGATTCCGTTTTTTCCGACTATCCCCATTATTTCGCCGTTTTTTAAATTAAAAGAAACCCCCCTGATAACAGGGGGGTGGCTGTAACCGGCTGTTATATTCTTTACCTGTATCTGTATCGTTTTATTCTCTTATGTTTCTCTTTTCTGAGAGATTTTTTCTTTTTTCTTATTTTTATCTTCTTTTTTTCCTTTTCTATTTTTCTCAGTTTTTTCAGAAAACTGTCGGAGATGCCGTCTTCGTCCTTATCAAGGGTGTCCTTTTTCACATCAAAAATTTTAACTTTTAACTCTCTATCTTTTGAGGAAGATTTCTTTTTTACTTCAACGGAAAACAGGAGACCGGGAATCAAAATCAGGACCAAAATCAATTTTTTCATCTTTTTTTACCTCGTGTTCTGATTTTATTTTCGGAAAAACTGAAATTCTTTTTCAATTTCCTTTCGATTTTTCGGACCCTTAAAGAGGATATCGGTTTTGTTTCAGATTTTTTCCTTATTTTTAAACTTTTTTCGTTTCTGTATCCGCTTTCGGTTTTTTTAATCTTCCCTTCCTTCTTTTTTATTTCTGGATTCTCATATTTTCTGTATATCTTTTTCTCTTTTCTTATGCGGGATTTAAGGGGTTTCTTCTCAATTTTCTCATACTTCCGGGTTTCGGTCTTCCGTATACTTCTTTCCACTTTTACATCTCTCAGAGGCTTTGCTTTCATGATTTCTCTTACCGGTTTTCCTTCAATGATTCCCTTTTCTCTTAGTCTGATTCTGGTTTCATTTTCTATTTTTCTTAATCTAATGCGTTTTTCCGCACTCACATATTTTTCAAATCTCCATACACTCCTTACCCTGTATCTTCTGGGAACATACTTTATATATCGCGGAACATAGACATATCGGTATTCATAAACCCTTATTTCATATAAAGGACAGAAATCAAAATAAAAAGAGATAAACACTCTCGGATGATGGCAATCATAGCAATACCATGGGGCAGGATGGTATACATAATATCGTGGAATTACATAATAGCTTGTCCAGGCACCGAAATAAATTCTCGGAAACCAGAAAGGCGGTCTGAATCTGAAAACAATTGCAAATTCAATATCATCATAGTCGTAATAAACATACTCATGAGGGAGTAGGGGTTCAAAAGGTTCATCAGGCATATCGTAAATCGGGTAAGGTACTACAATTGCGTAGATATATTCAATTCCCGGTTCATACGAACATTCCCATTCAATATCATAATAGAAATCATCGGGCAGGACATAATGAACACCCGCATGGATATAAACGGGATTCCTGAGGGGAAAAATCAGTTTTACCCTTCCGGTTGGGTCAATATTATAAAGATAAAGATAGCCGTCAACTTTTGAAATTACATGAACCCTCAGGAGTTCACCTGCGGTATATACCGATTTCGGACCCCTTTCCACCCATACATCCACCATTCTTGCATTTAAAATACCTGTTATTATCATCAAAGTTAAAGTTAATTTTTTCATTTTAAAAACCTCCTTTTTGGTCAAGGGGTTCGAACCCTTTTTGAGGGGAAATACTCAACTCCCGATTCCCCTCATCAACCTGATAAGCCCATTCAAAACATAATTTTTCATTAATTGACAAAATTCTTATCTTTGCGAAATGATTGTCTCTTGTCCAAAAAACATAAGTGTGTCCTTCAATTGCTTCAAGGATTCCTTTACTTGACCACCCGTATAAAGGAGCATATCCTATATCGTCAAAACTTTCAGTATACCCCATGTCCTGAATATATGTTGCAGTATCAGGGACAATGATGTATCCTATTTTTTCTGTTTCATCATACTTATAATAGAAGTCGCAGTTCGAACTTGTATAAGGACAGGGGGTTTGATTTGAAAAATCAAAGCCGGAAAAATCAGAATTTACAAGATAACTCCATATCATATCTTCTCCATCCGGTCTCGGGGTATCAAACACATTTTCAGGAGAAAGGTCGGATTCATTGCCTGCTGTATCATAAGCAGAAATTGCGTAATAATAAGTAACACCGTTTTGGACATCATAATCCGTAAAGTGTGTAGCGGCTGGATCAAGGTCAGCAATCTCTGTAAAGGGACCCTCGTACGAGTATCCCCTCCATATTACATAGCCTGCCAAGTCGGGTTCCGTATTCGGAATCCAGTATAAGTCAATTTTTTGGTCTCCTGTTACAGAAAACAGCCCTCGGGGAGGAGCAGGGGGGTCATTGTCATATTCGGGTTTTTCCGGATATAAAGGCATTTCATTTACAATGCATCCCCATAAAAGGGGAATCAAAAAAATCGCGGTAATTTTTATTTTTTCCATTTTCAAACCTCCTTTTTCAATTAAATAAGAGGCAATTTTTATTCCATATTGAATAAAATAAAATTGCACAAAAAGGGTTCAAAAATGTATAATTTCTATTCAAATATTGTGCCGGAGTGGCGGAATGGCAGACGCGGCGGATTCAAAATCCGCTGGGAGTTAATCCCGTGAGGGTTCAAGTCCCTCCTCCGGCACGCTCATAAGGAGGAAAAAATGGCTTATATTATTTGTGAACCCTGCATAGGAGTTAAAGATACTGCTTGTGTTGGAGTATGTCCTGTTGATGCAATTCATCCTACCAAGGATGAGCCCGAATATGAAAGTTCTGATCAGCTTTATATAAATCCTCAGACCTGTATTGATTGCGGTGCATGTGAATCGGTTTGTCCTGTTCAGGCAATTTATGCGGAGGATGCGGTTCCTGATCAATGGAAGGATTTTATCAAGAAAAATTATGAACATTACGGCTTAACACCTCCTTAAAATTTTTCGAAAATAAAATATAATTAATTCTTCATACAGTTGAAATTTAAAATTTAAACATTTATAATTTAAAAAGGGCGCCATCGTCTAGGCAGGCCTAGGACACCTGGTTCTCAGCCAGGAAACCCGGGTTCAAATCCCGGTGGCGCCATTATTGGGGGATCGTCTAATCGGCAGGACGCCTGGCTCTGGACCAGGAAGTCGGGGTTCGAGTCCCTGTCCCCCAGATTTAAAGAAATTTTTAAAATATAAAAAAGGAACTTTAAACAAATTATTCTCGTCTTTTAGATGAGGTAAGAGAAGGGTTCAAATCCCGAATCTTATTGCTTGTCAAAAGGGAGGAATAAAATGAAAAACAGAATTTTTATTGCCTCTGTTTTGTCTCTTTTAACAGGGTTTATACTTGCTACAATTATTTTAATAAAATTCGGAAAAGCAAATTCCCTTGAAGCCGAAATAAAAAAATCTTTTAAAGAAAAAACACAGGAAATATCTCAAAATAACCCGATAACTGTCAAGGAAAATCTGAGTCCTTTTTCAAAGCTTGCCAAGAAAATCATTCCAGGGGTTGTAAATATAAGGGCAACAAAAAAAGTTAAAATACCCCGTTTTTATTTCCCTTTTGATGACCCCTTTTTCAGGGAGTTCTTTAAAGAATTCTTTAAACGCCCAAAATTTAAAGAAAGAGAGTATGAGACTTACACACTCGGTTCGGGTTTTATTTTTAAAAGGGAAGGAAACAAATATTATATATTGACTAACTACCATGTAATAAGGGATGTTGATAAAATAAAAATAATTTTATGGGATAAAAGGGAGTTCGGACCGGATGAAGTTGAGATTGTGGGAAAGGACAGATTATCAGATCTTGCTATTTTGAAAATAGAAACAAGTGACAAACTTACGGTTTTACCTCTCGGAAATTCCGATGAGGTTGAAATAGGGGACTGGGTCATGGCTGTGGGGAATCCTTTCGGTCTTAATGGAACGGTAACAGTGGGTGTTGTGTCTGCAAAGCATCGTTCAGGCATAACTTTACCCAGCGGAGAGATTTATCAGGACTTTATTCAAACCGATGCTGCAATTAATCCGGGAAATTCAGGGGGACCGCTTGTAAATATCAAAGGAGAAGTCATAGGAGTTAATACTGCTATAACCTCTCCGACTTACGGAAATGTTGGAATAGGATTTGCAAGTCCCATTAATATTGCAAAAAGTGTAGCAAAACAGTTAATTGAAAAGGGAGTTGTCAAAAGAGGTTATCTCGGAGTAAGAATTCAGGAAGTAACTCCTTCCATTGCGGAAAGATATAAATTAAAAAAACCAATGGGAGCATTGGTTGTTGATGTTGAAAAAGGAACACCTGCTGAAAAGGCGAAAATTAAGGAAGGAGATATAATAATTGCTGTTGATGGGAATACCGTAAAAAATGTTGAAGATTTAAGGTTAAAGATCGGCTCCCATCTGCCCGGAGATAAGGTAAAAATAAAACTGTTGAGTAAAGACGGAAAGGAAAGAGAGGTTACCGTTAAACTTGCAGAACTTGAAGAAGAAAAAATCGTGGGAAAAAAGATAGAAAAAGAAGAGGAATACACATGGTTGGGAATGAAGGTTGAAACAATTAATGAGGATTTAAAGGAAGAATACGGAATTGAGGAAGATAAAGGGGTTGTTGTAACGGATATAAAGTCTGACTCACCTGCTTATGAAGCGGGTATAAGGGAAGGAGATCTCATCGTAAAGGTTGAAGATACAAAAATTGAGGATTTAAAAGACTTTCTTAAAGCAAAGAAAAAATATGACAAGCAAAAAGTCATCCTTTTCACCATCATATCAAACGGGATAAAAAGAATAATTGCTGTTGAAAAGTAACACATGAAAAAAACTTTAAAAAAACAGATTGAGGAGTGGGTATGGGCATTTATTGTGGTATTTTTCATAATAAGACCTTTTTTCTTGCAGGCATACAGAATTCCTTCCGGTTCAATGGAGGATACCCTTTTACCGGGTGATTTTTTATTTGTATTCAAACCTGTTTACGGGTTTGAAATCCCCTATACTCAGATAAAATTTTTCCAATTTATTGAGCCGAAAAGAGGAGACATAGTAGTTTTCAGATATCCCGTAGATCCTTCAAAAGACTTTGTAAAAAGGGTTATAGGTCTTCCGGGTGATACGATTATGATAAGGGATAAAAGAGTTTATGTAAACGGGAAACTTTTAATAGAAGAGTATGCAATACATAAAGATGAAAGAGTAATTCCGTCTTCTTATAATTTTGAAAATAAAAAACTTCTGGAGTTTTTTCAGAAGCAATGGGAAGAGCGAGCTTTTTTGAATGATATTTCGATAAGGGATAACTTCGGTCCCGTGGTTGTACCCGAAAATTCATATTTTGTTATGGGAGATAACAGGGATTATTCTTCTGATTCAAGATTTTGGGGACCTGTGCCCAAGAAATTTTTAAAAGGCATACCTTTTTTTATTTATTTTTCATGGAACGGGAGTGTTCCATTTTATAACCTTTTAAAAGCAATAAGATGGAACAGGTTATTTCAATTTCCTTTTGTATGGAGAAAAAAATATGAAATGCAGAATTTGCCGAGGTAAAGCAATTATAAATCTCAGAAGTTATAATCTACCTTTATGTTCTGAACATTTCATAGAGAGGTTTGAAAGTGAAACCAAAAGGATTATTAAAAAATTTAAAATGTTTTCAAGGCAGGATAAAGTTGCTGTTGCAATATCAGGGGGAAAGGATTCTTTATCACTTTTATACTGTCTTAACAAATTGAGATTCAGTGTTTTAGGGATTCATATAAATTTAGGTATATATAAGAATAACTATTCAGATGAATCAGAGAAATTTGTTAAAGAATTCGGAGAAAAGTTCAATATTCCTGTTTTAATTTACAACTTAAAAGATAAACAAAAAAAGGGAATTGATGATGTTGTAAGGCAAAAAAAGACATTTAAGGTATGTGCCACATGTGGAATGGTTAAGAGATATTTAATGAACAGGCTTGCTTTAGAAAATGGGTGTAATGTACTTGCAACAGGGCATAATTTAGATGATGAGGCGTCGAGACTTTTCGGGAACATACTGTATTGGCAGGAAGAACATATTGAGCATCAAAGCCTTGTATTGCCTGAAGAAAGCGGACTATTAAAAAAAGTAAAGCCCTTTACTTTTTTTACAGAAAAGGAAACTTCACTTTATGCTATACTAAACGGAATTTCCTATATAAGGGAAGAATGTCCTTATTCCATAGGTGCAAAAACAATTAAATATAAAGAGATATTAAACAGACTTGAATTTGATTCTCCCGGAACAAAATTAAGGTTTTTAAAGGGATTTTATTCTTTTAAAAAAAAGATAAATATAACAAGTCTCAGGACTTTTAAAGGTGATAAAAAATGTATAAAATGCGGGATGCCGAGCACGAAAGAAATATGTATATTTTGCAGAACATTTGAAGAGCATCCTTTTATCATTGAGAAAGTATGAGTAACATTTATGTTATAATTCCTGTTTTTAATGAGGGAGAGACTTTTTATAAACTGCTTGCGGAAATAAAAGATATTTTACCGTATGGAAAAATTATAGTTGTGGATGACGGTTCGGAACCTCCGATAAGACTGATAAAAAGACCCAATTTATTTTTAATAAGACATGATGAAAATAAAGGTTACGGATACGCATTAATGAGTGGAATAAACTTTGCAATCGAAGAGGGAGCAGAAATTATCATAACAATAGACAGTGATGGACAGCATTTTCCGAAAAGGATTCCTGAATTTTTAAAAAAAATAGAAAAGAATGATGTTGTTTCCGGTTCCAGATATCATTCTTATTCAATAAGGTTATCCGAGCCACCTGTGGATAGGGAGATAATAAACAGAGTTATAACTCAAATTTTGAGAGAACTAACCGGTTATAATATCACCGACTCTTTTTGCGGTTACAGATGTTACAGGTCTTACATTTTCAGAGAATTTTATCCTGATGATAAGGGTTACGGATTTCCTCTTGAACTCTGGGCACATTTTAAAAAATTTAATTACAAATACGATGAGATTCCTGTTGAACTTTATTATCCCATAAAAAGGGAATTTCCAGGAGAATTAAGGGATTCTGAAAAAAGATTGAAATATTATCTCAATATAATTGAGAGAAAATTTAATGTCCAGGTTAAAAGAAAGGGAATTAAAAATTTTAGGGATTTAATAAAAAAGGTAGAAGAGAAATTATGAAAGGTACTGTAATTGCCTTCGGAGCCCATCCTGATGATGTAGAGTTATCCATAGGTGGATTCGTTGCCTTGCTTGCTGATAAGGGATACAAAGTTATAATATGTGATTTAACAAACGGTGAACCTACCCCTTTCGGAGATCCGGACACAAGGAAAAAAGAGGCTGAAGAAGCTGCAAGAATTTTAGGGGTTGAAAGAATAACCCTTGACTTACCGAACAGGTATCTGATGGACACCGTTGAAGCAAGAATTAAAGTTGCGGAGGTTATGAGAGAATACAAACCTGATCTTATTTTAACCCATCATGGTGAGGATTCCCACCCTGATCATATAGAGACCAAAAAAATAGTAACAGCAGCAAGATTTTATGCAAAATACACAAAGGTTAATTGGAAAGGTGAGCCATTTTATCCTCCGAAATTTCTATTTTTCCATGCTTCTCACAAAAAGAAAATTATTCATCCTCATCTTATTGTGGATATTTCAAATTTTTTTGGTAAAAAAATGAAGGCATGCGATGCTTATAAGTCTCAATTCGGTTATTATGAAGAAAAAAGAAAAGAATTTCTGAAAAGAATAGAGATTGCAAACAAAATGTACGGAAAGTTAATAAATGTAGAATACGGGGAAATACTTTTCATTGACGAACCATTAAAAATTGTAAATCCAGATTTTTTATTTGATTCATTATAAATTCAGTTTCGGGTTTGGAAATTTTACCGGGGCTGCAGGAATGGAAAATTTTTAACCAATCTTTAAATTCTACTTTACTTTTTTAGAGTTTATATTTTTTGAATTTTGAGATTTTCTATTTTATAATTAAAAATCGGGGAGTAGCGCAGTCCGGTTAGCGCGCCTGGTTCGGGACCAGGAG
>JAJRUZ010000070.1 GCA_024277525.1 Caldifarciminota bacterium
CTTCTCGCAGAGCATATAAGTACTATAGAATATTTTATAAAAACTGAAAAGAACCCTTATTTAAAAAATTTTTACGAGAGAGGACTTGAGTTTGTAAAAAGAGAAGAAGAAAAAGAACTTAAAAGATTGCAAGGGTTATTGTAAAATCATAATTTTCTTTTGTTTTAATTATATTTTTTATACCACTTTCTAAACAAATCCCTCCACCCTCCCGCTCCACACTTTTTTAAATCTTGTTCTGTATCTTTTGAAATGGGGTAAGTTTATCTCCTTCATGTAAAATATTACAATTTTGTCTTCGGGTTTTAATCCGTATTCTTTAATCAAAATTTCCTTTATGTTGGGATAAATCTTTTTAAATGTTGTAACATATACAGCCTTTTTTAAATTCTTCCATCTTTTTGGAACTTTATCATTTTCCTTAAATACGGGCACAAGCTTTTTTACTATGAAAGGCATTTTTTCTTACCCTAAGGGGAAATATAAATTATGTTAGGGTACGAAATCTCCTTAATATTTCGTCACTTATTACTCCTTTTTCAATCTTTATATGCGGAAATTTTACAAGGAAAGGAGCATCACAGTTTTCCCTTTTTATCCTCACAATTGCTTCCCCTGTCTTTAATTTACTTATAAAACCCGTTTGCTCTTTATCCAAATCCATACAACCGGCTATATCAATAATGTCCTTTATATTACCCAAACAAAAACAAATCTTACAATGCGTATTCGCCTTTACGGAATCACTCAATTTTGAAGGCTCTTGATCAACTATTATTACAGCCTCTCCGAATTCCCTTATCATCCTTATTATACTTTCCATTATTGTTTCCTCCCCTTTAACCCTTTCCTTCCTTTTACTCAAAATATGATGCGCTTCCTCTATTATTAAAGCATGATTGAATTTTTCCCTCTTTCCCTGTGTTTTCCTGTATTCATAAATCCATAAAAGCAGAGCCTCTATGAAAAATATTTTATCGGAATCAGTTAAAGCATCGGTTTCAAAAATAATATAACGATTCAGTAAATCTTCTGCTTTGAAATGCTCTCTGACATTTACAACTTTTCCCAGGGCAACGGGACTTATAAGACTTGCAAGAACCCTTTTTACGGAAGCCATCCACAATAATTCCCTTCCCTTTACATATTCCTTTTTAAGCAATTTATCAACTTCCTCAAAAGTGGGATAAACTTTATTTCCTTTATAAACACCGTATTTTTTATACAATTCATGGATTGCCTTTTTTAATAAATATTCAACACCGTGCCCCACAAAATAAGCATGCTTTATTATTTCAACAATCTTTCCTATCCATTCTTCGGCATTCGTTAAAGGAGGCGGAATTAAAGGATTGAAGTAAAAAGGATTTATATTTCTGCCTATTGTAAAAACTTCAAGATAACGGCTGAAAGGAGAAATTTGTTTTAAGTCCCTGTAATTTCTTTTCCAATCAAAAACAATAAAAGGCTTTTTCCTTTTTATAAGTTCCTTAAGCAAATGAAAAACAAGATTTGTTTTGCCCGTACCGGTCATACCGGCAATCAATATATGCTTTATCCATTCTCCTTCACTTAAACCGAAATTACAATAAAAAGAATGAGGATAAATAACTTTTCCCATATAATATTCTCCTTTCAAGTTTTCTTTTTCCGGAGGAGGAAGTATTATTTTATCCCTGTAATCCCCTCCTGTGCTTTTATAATTCAATAATCTTAAAAAACTCTCAAAATCTTCTTTTTCATTCTTATTGCTTAACATTATGTAATTTATCCATAATCCGTTCGCCTTTTTACCTATTTTCGGATAAAGCCTTTTTAAAATCTTTTTTATTTCCTCCATTTAAAAAATAAGTTTTAATTTTTTCTTTTCCTTCTTTAATTTTTCCTTTAAATCCCTTAGTTCCTTTTTTATAATCAACAAATCCCTGAAAGCCTCCGTAATTTCCCTTTGTTTTGCTTTTTCCAATTGCAATATTTCCATCTCAAACATTGCCCTTGTATGTGCCAATGCGGGATTCATGAATTCAAAGTAATAAAGTTTCCTTATTTTTTCCTCAAGTTTTCTTTTCTCATGTTCTATTTCCTCTATTATTTCATTCCTTATCCTCTCCCTTTCCTTTATCTCATTCTCTATTTCCTTTATCCTTTCCTCAAGTGTTTCAACGGGTATTTTCAAGATTTCCCCGATAATATCACCCCTTTTATAATATTCCATTTAAAATCATCCTATGATTTCCCTTAATTCATTTTCACCGAAATCATCCGGCTGTTTATTTTCGGGCAAATATATTATTTCATAATCAATTTTATGCCCTAATTTTTCAATTAATTTTTCTGTCCCTTTCCTTCCGGCATCATCTCCGTCAAGCATTATTATGATTTTTTTATCAAGTTTTTCGAGCAAGTATGCCTGATAATCACTTATTGAAGAACCCATCAATGCAATTGCATCATAACCCGCCTGATAGAGTCTGAAGACATCAAAAAAGCCTTCAACAAGTACAATTTTATTGTTATCATTATTTTTAACACGCCAATAGTTATAAAGTATAAGACTTTTTCTGAAACGTGCAGGAAATTTATATTTCGGTTTTATTTTTTCATTTATTGCCCTTCCCGCATAAGCAACAAGACAACCGTTTTCGTCATGAATCGGAATTGCTATTCTTCCCTTTAATAAGCCGGTATTACAGTATCCTATGTCGAAATAATGTGCGGTTTCCCATTTTATTCTTCTTTCAATCAAATAAGGATGGGTATGGTCAAGAATTAATCTGAATTCAAGCGGTTTATTTCTTTCAATATTTTTGAATTTTCTTTCATATTCCTCAATATTACATTCTTTTAAAATTCTTTTTGCTTTTTTGATTGCTTCTTTAAAGGAAACATTTTCAATTTTCATGATTAAGTCAATAACCGTTCCGCCCCCGCATCTTGTAAAGCAGTTCCAGAGATTTTTATCAAGACTCACATTAAAGGCATGAGGGTTATCTCCTTTATGGATCGGGCAGGGACCGTAAAGATTGTTGCTTAAGGTTCTTTTCAAACCTTCCAGCATTCCGTATTTTTCAAGCACCTTTTCAATGGACAATTTTCTTTTAATTTCTTCAACCTCTTTTTTGAAATCTTTATTCATGAAATTATTTTTAATAAAATCTTTAATAAAAAATGTTTCAAAAATTTGACACAAAATCGGGATATTGAATATAATTCAATTTTTTAAAAAGGTTCAAATCCTTTTAAGATGAAAAGTGGAAAAATGGAATCAAAAGCAGAAAATAAAAAATATATAGAAAGAGGCTCATTTTTGATTACATTTGAACCCAATAATTTTTTTGCCGGAGACACATATATTTATTTTGCAAGGGTATACACATCAATTAAAGACAAACCCGTTGCCCAAGCGGAAATTATCGTGGTACCGGGCTTTTCAAGATTTTATGTTTATATGATATTAGACACCTCAGAATTTTGGATAAATTTTTATACAATCTACGGGAAAAAAGAAAATGAAAAAGTAGATATGGTGGATGTTTTAATAAATGAGGTAGAAATTTCTTTACTCATTCCTTTGCGGGAAAAATATCCGAATGTAGAGAAGGTTATTGTATTTATTTATATGGGGGAAGAAATAGGAACAGCGGACTTTAAACTTTAAAACTTTATAAACAATTTATTACTTAAGCTTTTCCTTAACCCTTAAATAAATTTCCCTTTTTGAAAGGGGTTTTTCTTTCAGTTGTTCACAGTATCTTAAATATTCCTTGTAGTATTTTCTTAATTGTTCCCTTTTCTCATCATCAATATTTCCTTCCTTTAAATATTTCTCAAGCCACCACATTAATTCATTAAGCCACATATCCCTTAACTTTCTGAAATTTTTATCCTTTGCACCCATCATTATTTCAACTATTTTTTCAACGGGTATTTTATGTTTATTTTTAAGCACAGGAAAAACATAAGAAAAATACCTGCTTGCAGAAACATTCGGAAAATCGTTTTCCTTGTCACATTTCAAATACCTTTCCCTGATTTCCTCCGGCGTTATCCCTTTTTCCCTCCAATTCCTTAAATCATATCCGAAATAATCATCAACAAGTTCCTTTAAAAGTCCTTCTTCTTCATTTATCATTTTAAATTAAGCCTTTATCTTTAAAACTCAAATATTTTTTATAACCTATAATTACATGGTCAACAAGTTCCATCCCCATTCTATCCGCAATATTTTTTATTCCCTCGGTAAGCATAACATCTTCCCTTGATGGATTAACCTCTCCGCTCGGGTGATTATGCACGAGTATAAAGGAAAGTGAATTGCATAAAAACAAAAATCTGAAAACTTCCGAAATCTGAACATTTGTTGCATTCGGAGAACCCCTTCCCACTTCATCAACTCCTACCACCCTCATTCTGCTATCAAGTGCAATATTAAAAAATCTTTCCTTTGCCTCGTATTGTAAACCCTTAAAAAATTTATAAACCTTTGAAGGAGTATTAAGTATTACGGGATTATATTCAATTATTCCCTTTCTTTCTATTATCAAATTTACGGTATATCCCTTATAACAATTTTCCCCAAAATCATAATAAGAATCGACTTTATTGTAAAATGATTTACCTTTTTTCTTTAAAGCCTTTAATTTTCCGTCCTTAATCTCAATTTTATATTTACCTATTTCCTTTATATCATATTTTTTGCAGGTTTCAACAATTTCCCTTTCCAATTCGGGAATTTTTTCGGCAAGCCTCAGTCTGTATTCAAGGCTTCTTATTTTCCTTTCAAGGCTTTTAAAATATCTCATTTTCTTCAATTAACTTCAAAATGGCATGTTTAATTTCCTTTGATTTTATTTGATTATATAAAACCCTTTTACCGAGAAGGGTTAAGAAAGTAAAATACTTTCCTTTTGCAGTAAAGCAGATAAAATTTATCGTTCCTTTCCTTTTAAATTCAAGCAAATCATTTTTACTTAAACATTTTACAATCCTGCAAAAATAGGCTTTCGGAGCAAAACCCTTATATATTTTTTCACAATATCTTTTTGCTTCGGGCGTATTAATGAGTAAGAAAAGCGTTTCCATCCATTTAGGATAATACAGTTTTATTTTCGTCATTTTGTCATTGAGGAGTAATAACTATTAAAAGAATCAAAAAGTTTTAAAGTTTTCTTTTCCTTATTCTTTATTAATTTCAATTTATCCATACAGGAATTCCATCTGTTTGCAAATTGCCAATTATGCTTGCCTTCCGGAGTTGAAATATCTATTTCATGTTTTAAAGAATCCGCATGAAGTATATAGGCTCTTTTAATACCGTGAATCAAGCAATTTGTTATTGTTGTTCTTACCATCCTTAAATCAATATCAACTCCGAACAAATAAGAATTCGGAGCATATTTATGTGCCATCAATAAAAATCTTCCCGTGCCCACGGCAGGATCAAGAATATAGAGCTCCTTATCGGTTTTATCACCTATTATCATTTTTACCATCGCTTCCGCAACATTATGAGGAGTTAAGAATTGCCCGGCTGATTCAAGGGTTTTCTTACTTACGATATTCATATAAATTTCTCCCAGATAATCGTATCTGTGCCTTTTCATAACATCCGGTTTATACACTTTTAAAACCTTTTCCGCAAATTCCTTATCATCCAAAAACCATTCAAACTTATGGTCTAACTCAAAAATCAAATGAGGCTTATGGTTTACCGCAATAAATTCGAGCATGCTGTCAAATGCTTTGAGAGGGTCATTAAACTTTTCAACAAAAACATCAAAGAGATTTTCATAGATTTCTTTAACTTCCTTAATCATTTTAAAAAATCTGTGATTTTTTTATTCTTTATTTTCTCTATTTCCTCTTTTAACTTATGAATTTCCTTTTTAAGTTCAATGATATAGAGGTAATTATTTGAAGAATATTCAAGATTTCTGCAAACTTTATCGTAGAGATTCCACAGCATTTTTTGAATTTCTTTCACCTTATCTTCAACATCGGCAGGCATGAGAGTTTTGAGAAAAACTTTTATAAATAAATTGTTTCAAAATTTTGATACAAAAAGTAAAATTTTTATAAGAAAAAAACACAGGATAAATAGGAAAAAAGTGCATCAAAATTGAGTTGTCACGCCCCGGTGGTGTAGTGTAATTGAATTTCATTACACAAAAATTTTTAAAGGTCAAGGGTTACTTCTTTTTATGGAGAAAAGAGACATTCATAATTTTGAAAGACAGTTAAAAGGATTAACGGAAAAAATTAAGAAGGAGAAAAGAATAAGTGAAAAAAATAAGAAATTAATAATTAAGTTTATGAAACATTGCTTTGCAGAAGGCTTAAGCATTCCGAGAATTGCTACTTATCTTCAAATTCTTAAAAGTCTTGCTATTCAATTAAGGAAAGATTTTGATAAAGCAACAAAAAAGGATATTATGAGGCTGGTTGAGAGAATAGAAAGGGAAGGATATAGGATAAAGGTTAACGGAAAAACAATAAGAAAAAAATATTCGGAATGGGCAAAACATGACAGAAAAGTTACGCTTAAAAAATTTTATAGGTGGTTGAAAGGAACGGATGTTTATCCGGAAGAAGTAAGATGGATAAAAACAACGAGCAAAGCAGGAACAAAGATTTTGCCCGAAGAAATATTGAGTGAGGAAGAAATTAAAAAGATGATAGAAGTTGCCGAACATCCGAGGGATAAGGCATTTATAGCGGTGCTTTATGAATCCGGATGCAGAATAGGGGAAATGGTTAATATAAAGATTAAAAATGTGATTTTTGATAAATACGGTGCACAATTAATTGTTAACGGAAAAACGGGAATGAGAAGGATAAGATTAATTTCTTCTGTACCTTTACTTGCGAGATGGATTGAATTGCACCCTCAAAAGAATGATAAGGAAGCATTTTTATGGACGGGAATAGGAACAAGGAATAAAAACAGGGAAATAACTTATGAAGCGATAAGGGCTTTTTTAAAGAAAATTGCAAGAAAAGCAGGATTAAATAAAAGAATTTATCCTTATTTATTCAGGCATTCAAGGGCTACTTTTCTTGCTTCAAAATTGACGGAAGCACAGATGAAGGAATTTTTCGGTTGGACACAAAGTTCTGATATGGCTTCGGTTTATGTGCATTTATCGGGAAGGGAAGTTGATAAAGCACTTTTAAGAATTTACGGAATAGAAAAAGAAAGAGGGGAAGAAGAGATTAAGTTAAAACCGAGAAAATGTCCGAGATGTAAAAGTGTTAATGATATTTCTGCAAAATATTGTCAGAATTGCGGCGGGATACTTGATGAAAAAGAAGCGTTTGAAATGGCGAAAAGGGAAGAAAGATTTTTTGAATTTATGAGGATGGTTGAGGAGATGGTGAAGGAGGAGAAGGAATTGAAGAGAATATTAGGAAAGAGTAAAAAATTTAGCATAATTTTAAGATCTTAAAAAAACTTCTCAATTTAAAAAATACAGTTCTCCAATATTACGATTACCGTTGCACATAAACATGAATTGCAATGTGAGTTGAATTTCCAGCACCGTCATATACTCTGGCATGAATAGCATTAACTCCATATTGTTCAAAATAATTGAAATTTACTGTGACTGTCCACTCCCATGGTGCTTCATAATCTACGAAGGAAGAACGAGCGTATTCTGGAGTTTCATTATATACATTTACATCTATCCAAAATTCCACTTTAAATACTTGTTTATTATCAGAAGCTGCAACTTTAATAGTTACAGTTTCTCCATAATTTAGATTTTGGTAATCTTGAGAAGGGAATACGAATTCAGCATATGGAGGAGTAGTATCTATCTCTTCATGGTAGATTACTTCATTCTCTTTTTTACAACTATAAAAAAGATATGATATGTAAAAAAATAAAACAAATTTTAATAGTTTGTTATTCATTTTTATTATATTTACTATAGGGACTCGAACCTTAAATTTAAGAATATTTTAAGAAAAAATTAAATATAATTTCAAAAAAACTTGTGCCGAATTTGTGCCAAAAAATTTCAAAAATTACCGAAAATATCAAAAATTTACAAAAATTTTAAAAAGGGAAAATTAAGAAAGTTATTGAGAATCAGCAATTTCAATGGAGCCGGGCGGATTCGAACCGCCGACCCCCTGGTTGCAAACCAGGTGCTCTCCCACTGAGCTACGGCCCCAGAGTTTAATTATAACTCATTAATACAAAATTTTTCAAGATATAATTAAAACTAACACAGCCAGAATAATACCGAATAAAATATCTGTAATGTAATGAAACTGAAATTTTAAACAGGAAATAAATAATAAAAGTGTTACAATTGCCCAAATTATACTTAATAATGTATTATATTGAAAAATATAAAAAACAAAAACCAAATTCGAAGCCGCATGAATCGACGGCATACCTCCTCCTTCTTTACCGAACTTTTTTATTATAAAAATTATAATTTTTGTGAAAAAATAACCCTTAAAAACAGGAACATCTTTCGAAAATTTAATATTTTTTTTCTCTAACTTTTCCCTCAGAACATACCTCGGACCTTTAACTGAAAAAAAGAAAGATATTATAAACCCGATTATAAAGACTTTTAAATTCGTTAATAAGCACAATGAAAGAAGCTCTTTATCCTTAAAATAAAATAAAAGCCCAAAAACCAAAAATTGAAGAAAAAAAGAAAAATAACCAAAAGCAAGAATTTCAATTAATAAAGGATTTTTTATCTTCTGGGCAAAATAAATTGAAGGCTCTTTTTTAAAAATTAACCTTTCAAATTTTAATATCAATTCGTCTTTTTCCTTTTTTCTGAATAAAATTTCCAATTCTCTTGCATTCATATAAAGGGGTATCAACGATAAACTGACAGCAACATAATATAAAAAATTTAAAAAAGTACTTTTATATTTAAAATTTAAAATGAGAAAGAATAAAAAAAATGTAAATAAAGTTCTTAAAAGGATTTTCTGATTTTTTCTTAAAAGAGAAAGAACTAAGGTGATTACAAGAAAAGATAATATGAGTATATCAATTTTGGTAGTTATATTAAATTCCATTCATTTTAATATTAAATTGTTTATTTCTTGTTTAACTTTTTCAGGCTCAATAACATCAAGGTTTTTATCCTTTACTACAAGAACTTTACTCTTTTTTGAAAGGGGACCCCATCTTCTCGGAGTAAAAGGAATTTTCTCACTGAATATCGCTATAACTTTAATGTCTAATGCAGAAGCAATATGAATTGTTCCTGTAGAAGGAGCAAATACCATGTCACAAATTGAAATAAAATTTATAAATTCACTTAAATTCATTTTACCTCTTAAATCAACAGTATTTTTTTTGTTTTTTATCTCAAAAGTTTTTTTAGTGCCTGTTATAAATATTGTACCGTTGAAATCAAGTATATTTATCAATTTTTGATAATTTCCATAACTCCAATTCGGAGCAGAACCCCTTGATTCAGGATGAATACATAAAAATGGTCTTTTATAATTCTCAAATTTTTTTAAAATTTTATTTCTTTCTTCTTTTTCTAAATAAATCCGAGGAAAAACAAAGGGAATATCAAATCCCGCCTTTTTTAAAAGCAAAACATTATATTCTGCCTCATGGAATTTGCATTCCTTTCTATGCATGTAAATTTTTTTATTATATAAAAAGGAATAAACTCGGTAACCCGTCCCAATTCTTTGAGGAATTCCTGCGAAGAGAGTAAGTAGAGAGGTATTTAAAGTAGGAAAAAGATGAACCGCATAATCAAAGTTTTCCTCTTTAACCAAGGAAAAAGTTCTCTTTAAACCTTTCCATCCGATAATTGCATCAATATCGGGATGATTTTTAATTATATCTTTATATAAAGGATTTATACACATAAAAATTTTACATTCAGGAAATTTCTTTTTTAATCCCTGAGGAACAGAAAGGGAAAGAATAAGGTCACCTATTTTGTCCGTCCTAAAAATGAGGAATTTCATTATTAGATTTTTCTCTTCTCTAAATGAAATAAAAAATTAAGAATTACAAAAATAAAAAATGCCGGGGCCCGGAATCGAACCGGGGACACCGGGATTTTCAGTCCCGTGCTCTACCGACTGAGCTACCCCGGCACTTAAATAATTATAAGGTAAAAAATTAAAAATTTCAATAATATTTCAATATAAAATATAAATTACAATCTTGCAATTAGGAAGCCGTTCCTATAGCTTTGAAAGGGTCAGCAGGTTGTCCGAAAACTAATAACTGATTTGATAGGGATTTTCAGTGTCGGGTATAATTCGGTTTAAAGGGAGGTAGGGGAAAATGGCAAATTTTATACCTTACACACAAGATCAATTA
>JAJRUZ010000071.1 GCA_024277525.1 Caldifarciminota bacterium
AAATTTCAATACAAAATTTTAAAACTTTATAAAGTTTTGGAAAATGCTTTCTAAAAATCTTGGAAAATATGAGATTATAAAATGGTTGGGAGGTGGAACATTCGGGGATGTTTACCTTGCAAAGGATACCCTTATTGATAAGCTATTTGCTCTTAAAATACCGAGAATAAGAAAGGAAGAGTGGGAAATACTGAAAAAAGAAGCAAAAATTTTATCGGACCTCTTACACCCCAATATAGTAAGGTTCTATTCTGTTGATATTGTTAATAATACGCTTTTTATGACAATGGAATATGTTGAGGGAGAGTCTTTAAGGAATTTAATAAAGTCTGTTCCGCTCAATGAAAATGATATTGTAAATATATTTAAAAAGATTCTTTTAGCACTTGACTATGCTCATAAAAAAGGGGTTCTTCACAGGGATTTAAAGCCCGAGAATATTCTCCTTACAAAAAATATGGAACCCAAGATATCTGACTTCGGACTTGCAGTGATATTTCAAGAAAAGGTATCGCATCAACTGGTTGGAACCCCGTTATATCTGGCTCCAGAAGGTTGGAGGGGTAACTATACGGAGAAGACAGATTTATTTGCTATCGGATGCATTCTGTATGAATGTTTTGCAGGGTTTCCTCCTTTTCAGGGAAGGAACCTTGAAGAGATAAGGGAAAAAATTAAAAGAGGGACACATCCGAGATTAAAAGAGAATGTGAGCGAAAATTTAAAAAGAATTATTGAAAAGGCGATTAATCCTGATCCTGAAAAAAGGTTTAAAAATGCAAGAGAGATGCTTTCCGCACTTGAAGGTAATTTGAAAACCCTGTATGTTCCTTTTTTGGAAGTCAAACTCGGAGAAAAAGAAAAAGATGTTCTGTCAGAATTGACGGACGAACAAAAGGATGCGGTTACATGTGAAGATAGATTTGTTCTTGTAAAGGGAGGTGCAGGAACAGGTAAGACAAAAACACTTATAGCAAGGGCTGCCTACTTGATAGAAGTTAAAAAAGTTCTTCCTGACGAAATAATAATTACCACATTCACAGGTAAAGGTATTAATGAAATAAGGGAACGTCTCTTGATATTACTTTCAAAAAAAGAGTATTTGTCTTTAAATGTAGGAACACTTCACAATGTCGCATTACAGGTTTTATATGTGGGAGGGAAAAGAATAGGTATAAATGCAGAAGAAGCAAAAATACTTTCAAGGGGTGAGAGTTACCAAATAGTCAAAAATATTTTTCCCGATTTATCCCAGATAGAATTGAACGAAATAATGAAAACTATATCTATATCCAAATCAAATATGCTAAGAGCAGAAGATTTATTAAGAGACGGATACTCATGGACAAGAAGATGCGGAATTGTGTATAAGAGATATTCGGAAACATTAAAAGAAAATAATTTACTTGATTATGATGACATAATTTTTTATGCAAATGAGCTTTTAAGAGAATATGACGATTTAAAAGAAAGATTTTCAAATAAGATAAAGCATATTTTGGTGGATGAGTTTCAAGATTTGACATATGCAGAAGTTTTGCTTTTGAAATTATTGAGGGAAAAAGGAGGGTATTTATTTGCAACGGGTGATGAAGATCAAGCAATTTACGGTTTCAGAGGAGCAAGTAATGAATTCATAAGAAAATTTGCAGATTATTTTGAAAAACCAAGAATATTTCATCTGACTAAATCATTCAGAATACCCGAGCAAATATATGAAGCAGGAATGAAGGTTTTATCTCATATACGCAACAGAGAAAATATCTTTTTTATTCCTTCCGAAAAAAAGGCAGAAGAATGTTTATATACCATGCAGAAGATGAAAAAGATGAAGCAGTTTTTGTTGCGAGACAGATTAAACTCCTATTATCCGAAGGAGTGAAAGAAGAAAATATAGCCATTCTTTCAAGAGTATCCTTTTATCTCAAAAATTTTGAAGATTCACTTAAAAGGGAAGGAATATCCTTTAATGTTCAAGGAAAATCAAGATTTTATTTAAAGGGAATTGTAAGGGCTTTAATAAACTATCTTGAATCCGTGTATACCGGAAAGAAAACTCCTTTTAAAAATTCTTTAAAGTTTTTCCTCGGTGAAAAGGCGTTGAAAAAATTGCCGGAAGATATTCTCTTGTTATGGAAAGAGCATCAAAAAAGATATCCTGTTAAAACACCGAGGGAAGTTATAGATGAATATATGGAAAAGATCGGGTTTTTTGAATTGATTAAATCCCTCCCCCCTGATCAAGAAAAGGAAGAAAGGGAAATTATTGAAGAATTTTATTATATTTTATCACCTTATAAACAGGGTGAGATAAAGAAATTCTTGGATTCTTTTGCAATACTTGAAAACCTTGAGACGGATAGAAAGGAAGGGGGAGTTTTTGTCTCCACAATACACGGGGCAAAAGGGCTTGAGTTTGAAATTGTGTTTATAACAGGTCTTTCGGAAAGTCTGTTCCCGAGAAAGGGAAGTTTATCAAGCAGAAAAGAACTTGATGAAGAAAGAAGATTATTTTATGTTGCTTTAACCAGGTCTTTCGGAAAGGTCTTCTTAACAAGACCCAAGACAAGAATGGGCAGAAAACTTTTACCTTCAAGATTTTTGGAAGAAATGATTATCTCATGAAAAAAATAAGTTTGATAATTGTTAATTATTATTCGGGTGAATTAATAAAGGATCTTTTAAAAACATTACCGGAGACAGTTTCAAAGGAAGGGGAGGTAATAATTGTCAATAACTCGCCATCCGAAAAATTAAATTTTAAAGAGTTTAAAAATGTAAAAATAATAAATAATGAAAAAAATTTAGGATACGGAAGAGCGGTTAATATAGGGTTTAAAGAAAGTAAAGGGGAATATCTTTTGATCTGCAATCCTGATATGAAATTTATAAGCGGATTTGAAAAGGCACTTAAAGAGATAGAAAAGAACAGAAAAATAGGCATAATTACTCCTTTAATGATAGATGAGAATAAAAAAGTTGTGCCTCCCTGGAGAAATATGGAGGGTAATCTTAAAATACTTCTTATTATTCTCGGTTATGATAAATTTATGTTAAAAAAAGAGAGGAGAAGAATAAGGAGAAAAATTATACCGGTAGCTCCGGGTGCCTGCTTTTTGATACCCAGAAAAATTTTTGAAAAATTAAACGGATTTGACGAAGATTTTTTCCTTTTTAAAGAAGATGAAGACATTTGCAGAAGATTAAGAAAAGAGAAATTTTACATATTTTTTTGTCCTGAATGGATAGTGGAACACAAATGGGGTAAAAGCCATAAAGAGAATCTTTTTGCTGTATACCATAGAATAAAATCTCTTTACATTTTCTATCTAAAACATCAAAAAGTGTTTTATCCTTTTATAAGAATATTATTACCTTTAATCTACTTGATAAAATCTTTTAAAAATAAAAAAAACTTTGAATATTTCCTTATTTCCCTTTTTCTGGAAAAATACATTAAAAGGTATAAATGACATTCACCGTAATTAAATCCCTTTATATCCTAATGGACAACATTCAAGAGATTTTAAGTTTTCTTTACTTAAAAAATTGTGATTTTTTAATTTTGAAAGAAATATTTCCCCTCTTGTTCCTTTATCTTCCCTTAACTCTTTTTTATAATTAACGGAATGTAAATTACATAAGGAACATAATATACATAAGTTTTCTTTATCTCCGGGATCATATTTCTCTACATCAAATCCTTTATCTAATTTCCCCCGGTTAAATAAATCATCAGGGTCAAGTATGTTTTTTATTTTTTTCATTAATTCATAATTTTTTTTAAACATTTTTGTATATTTAATGTATTTAAGCCCGAAACCGTGTTCACCTGTAACAGTACCGCCTATTTCCAATACAAACTCACATATTTCGCTCTTTACTTTTTCCGCTTTTTTTTCTTCACCTTTTTTGTATACTATACTCGTGTGAATATTTCCGTCCCCGAAATGTCCGTAAGTGATTATTTTTATTTTTTCTTTTTTTTCTATTTCTTCATAAAAATTAAATAAAATTTTAATTCTTGATACGGGTACAGTGATGTCAAGTCCCTTTTTCATCCCTGTAATCAACCACACTTTTGACGAGTATTCCCTTCTCATGGAAAGTATTTGCTTTTCTTCCTTTTTACTGCGCAATAATATAAAGTTCGCTCTTTTTATTTTTTTTATTTCTTTTCTTATTTTTTCTATATTTTTTAAACATGTTTCTTTTTCTCCTTCAAATTCACACCACAATAAAAATTTCCCTTCGTGTTCCATCATCTCACAAAGAGAGGAATTTCGGATTTCCAATATTTTCCATGCAAAGTCGAGCATTTCTTCTCTTTTTTCAAACTCAATCAGAAAATTTTTTCTGCATTCCGGAAGTTTCAGAACCCTTAGGTAGATTTCTGTTATAAGCCCCAGAGTGCCCTCGGCTCCTACAAAAATTTCTTTTAAAGAATAAAATAATTTGTTTTTTTTCAAAAAACCTCCGAGTTTTAAAACTGATGTATCAGCAATAAGAATTTCTATTCCGTAGACATAATTTATTGTTACTCCGTATTTGAAAGCTTTGGGACCCCCTGCATTTGTTGAAACGGTTCCGCCGATACTTGCAATGTCACTTGATGCAGGGTCAGGAGGGTAAAAATATCCGTAATTTTTTAAAAACTCGTTTATTTCATCAATTGTAAAACCCGGTTCACATAATAAAATTTCATCTTCTTGTAAAAATTGCAATTTATTTCTTAACCTTTCCGTACTTACTACAACACTTTCGGGATGAGGTACACACCCGCCTGTCCTTCCTGTTGCTTTTCCCCTGGGAGTCACGGGAATTCCTTTTTCGAGTAAAAGAGATACAACATCTATCATTTTATTTTTTTCTTTGGGTATGAAAACAGCAGAAGGAATACTGTAATTAAAAGAAGTATCAAAGGAATAACATATTCTTATATTTTCATCAATGAAAAATTCATCAGGATGTTTTTTTGATAGGTCCTTAAATATTTTGTTCATTCTTTTTTAGGAATAATTTCTTTCAAAAAAGGGAAAAGAAGTAAAAGTATGTTCGTTATAATATTTGATGGAAGTCTCATAAAAGGGATCAGGAAGAATAAATACTCTTGTAAAAGTCCGAGAACATATTTTCCTGCTTCTTCTTGCATTTCCCTTTCTACTCTTAGTTTTATTTCTTTTTCATCGGGAAATAAAATAGGGAAGGCTTTTAAAGCTGCTTCTTTTCCTTGTGTTTTGTAAATTTTTTCCAACATCTGGATCTCTTTAAGTTTTGCAATCTCCTCCCTCCTTGTTTTTATTTTTGTAAATTCAACAAGCTCACCGTGATTAAAAAACATTCCCTTACAATTTTCGCAAAAAAATATCAGTAAATTTTTATATTTCGGATTCAAGTATTTTTTCAAATTTTTTTTACACATCGGACATTTTAAGTTTTTTCTCTCCTGTAAATAGAACTTCTTTTTTAAAAGCGGTAAATTTATTTCCTCCATTTTCTTTGCTTCTTCTTTACTTATTCTTACTCCACCGAGTTGCGGAAAAAAGATTCCCCCGCATTGAAAACATTGAAATGCCTTTTCTTCCTTACCGTAAATATTTTTATATTTTTTCTCCTTTAACTCTATTTTGCAAAATGGACATTTCATTTGGAAAAATATTTTTTTATCTTTTTTAGCACTTCAATAAATACATCGATCTCTTCTTTTGTGTTATAGATATAAAAACTTGCTCTTGCGGAGTTTTCTATACAAAAGTGTCTCATTAAGGGTTGAGTGCAGTGATGACCGCTTCTGATTGCGATTCCCTCTTCGTCACATATTCCCGCTATGTCATGCGGGTGAACCCCTTTTATGTTAAAAGAAATTAAACCCAGTGCATCCTGTTCTTTATGTCCGTATATTTCTATATCTTCTATTTCTCTCATTCTTCTTAATGCATATTCAAGCAGTTCTTTTTCGTGATTTTCAATATTTTCCATTCCGATTTCATTCAGATAATCAATTGCAGCAGATAGTCCTATTCCTCCTGCAATGTTCGGCGTTCCCGCTTCAAATTTCCAAGGAAGTTCATTCCATGTTGCCCCTTCTGTTGTAACTTCAAAGATCATGTCTCCTCCGTATAAAAAGGGCTCCATTTTTTCGAGAAGGTGTTTTTTACCGTATAAAAACCCTGTTCCAGTTGGTCCAAGCATCTTATGTCCGCTTACTGCGAGAAAATCGCAATCAATCTCTTTCACATTTACCTTTATGTGAGGGACAGCCTGAGCACCGTCACACACAATTATTGCATCACTTTTATTTCTTATAATCTTAATTATTTCTTTTGCAGGTGTAATTGTTCCCAAGAAATTGGAAGCAAGTGTAAATGCGACTATTTTTGTTTTTTTATTTAAAAGTTTCTCAAGATGTTCAAGGTCAAGAGTTCCATTTTTAAGGACGTTTACATAATGAAGTTTTATTTTTTTTACCTTTCTTAACATCTGCCAAGGAACAATATTTGAGTGATGCTCCATCAATGTTGTAATAATTTCATCTCCTTCTTCAAGTTCATGGATTCCAATAGAATAAGCAACCAGATTGAGTGCTTCACTTGCATTTCTTGTAAAAATAATTTCTTCCATTCCTTTTGCACCGATGAATTCTGCTACTTTTTGATGTGCTTCTTCATATTTCACAGATGCTTCATAACTCAAGGTATGGACCCCTCTGTGAACATTTGCATTGTAGTTTTCATAGAATTCTTTTATCGCTTCAATAACCTGTTTGGGTCTTTGAGTTGTTGCGGCATTATCAAAATAAATCAGGTCTTTTCCTCTGATTTTTCTTTTCAAACACGGGAAATCGTTTCTGATTTTATAAACATCAAAAATTTTCTCCTTTATTTCCATTTTTATGAAATTAAAATATCGGAATTGAACCGCAGATAAAATTATAATATAATTTTTACCTTAATGAAACTCAATCATATTGCTGTTGCGGTTAAGGATTTTGAAAAAGGAATAGAAATTTTTGAAAAAATTTTCGGTATAAGACCCGAAATTATTGAATTTAAAGAAAGAAAATTGAAAATCGGGATTTTTCACTTTGAAAACATTATGTTTGAACTCATTTCACCCATGGAGGGTGAAGAAGTTGTATCCAAGTTTCTTGATAAAAGGGGTGATGGTATCCATCACATTGCAATAGAGACCGAAGATTTTGAAAACATGATAAAGGATTTAGAGAGTGAAGGATTTAAAGTTATAAGTGGGCCGAGAAAGGGGGTCAAGAGTGAAAGAGTAGCTTTTCTTGACCCGAAAAGTACAAGCAGGGTATTAATTGAAATTGTAAAAAAGGAATGAAAGGTAAAATTGCATTTCATATTCGGAAACTGGTCCTACAATAACATCTTCTCAACATTTCCAACTTCTACTTTTTACCGTTCCCTGAAGGCTCTATTGTAATAGAAGTCTTTCCCTTAATAAAATGGGAAATTTACACCATTGTTCTGTGGTACAGGAAAATTATCAAACCAGATGTTAACTTGAGTTAGAAATCAAATTTTTCTATATAAGGAACAATTAAGTCAAATTCTTTTAAAGACTCGTGTTCTTTTTCACTCATATTCAAAATTCTTTTGAATTTTAACTTTCTTTTTTTTAAAAATTTTTTAATCCTTTCAGATTCAAGAAGAGAAGGCTTTTGCGGAACAGAAACAATGAAAAATATAGAATTGTTTTTAATTTTCGGTAAGATTCTATCATACTTTTCTTTTTCTTTTTTTATTTTTCCCAAAATCCTATCATCTTTTTTTTCTTCTCCCTTGACTTTTCTCAAAGTGAGTATTTTTTTTCTTTGCTTATACAAAAAGTTAAAAATTTTTTTTCTCAGAAAAATTAAATTGATAATTCTGAGAGAAAAACCAGTGGGTGGCATGTCAAAGATTATTTTGTCATAGTTTTTATCTATCGTATCAAAAATTATTTCAAGGATCACCTCTTCTTCTATTCCGGGTAAATAGGGAAGATTCTCCCGTATTGCCACCGGTTCAAAGATCGAAATTAAAGGAGAAATCTTTTCAAAATTTTTTGCAATCTCTATTGACCTTTTAATAATCAATTTGTCAATATCGGGTTCATAAATTTGAGTTTCTTTGTAATTTTTGTGTTCTTTTTTAATATCCAGATTTAAAATATCCGATATATTATGAGCCGGATCAAGGGAGATTAAGAGTGCATTTTTAAAATGTTGTGATAAAAGTATAGAAAGAGTTGTTTTTCCGACTCCTCCCTTTCCTAAGAAAAAGAAATATTTATAATTCTGTGACAGTTTATCAATTATATAAAGAAACTCTTTAATAGACTTCTTCATGTGTTCCTATATCGTTCAGCACAGCTTTATTTTTATTCACGAAGAAAAAAATAACTCTTATTTCATAGTTTATTCTGAAACTCCATAACTCTTCAAGCTCACCTGTCAATTTGTGTGTTTTGAGTCTTTTATCAAAAGGATCTTTATTTTTTTGTATTTTCTTTTTAAATGCCTTTTTAAAAGATGAACTGAATGATACACTTATCAACTTTTTAATTCTTTTTTTAGCTCTTTCAAATTACTATAAAAATTTAATTTATTTTTTCTAAGCTCTTCCAGACTTTTTTTGTAATTACTCAAAATTTCTTTCCTTCTTTCCTGTAGTATTATTTTTTCAATTAATTCCTTTAGTTCTTCTTTACTTTCCAGATCCAATTTTTTGATTTCTTCTATAAGTTCGTAGTATTTCATTTTTAAATTTTATTCTATCTATTATGAAATGTCAAAGAATCCGACAATTTCTCCCAGTACATCTTCGGAAATTAAAAAGTTTTTGTTTTTGATTTCGTCTTTCAGATATTCCATAATTTCTGACA
>JAJRUZ010000072.1 GCA_024277525.1 Caldifarciminota bacterium
AAAGGTTTTTTACCATTAATTCTCACTCCAGAGGGTAAATATGGTGAATAAAATACAGCCTGATTGGGCTGAGAGACTTTTATATGAATTCGGCTTAGGGTATTTTTCCCAGCTTGAAGCAGCAGAAAAAGTTTTCTCAGGTTTTATGAATATAATAACAACGAAGGTATTTTCGGAGTGCATGACTGCTTTTAATGTGAGTGTTGATTATCTTTACGGATTGCCCTATAATGTTGATCAGACGGGTGTTTTGATGGATGCAGCGAAGATAATTTTAAATCCCTGGCACAGGGAAGGGAATATTACCGCCCAAAGGAATTTTCAATTACTTTATGGGTATGAAGGCTCATTTTTAGAGCATAATATATTTGAACTCTGGTTTGATTTGCCTTCAATATCAGCGGTAAAGGCTTTGCAGATTGCAAAGAGTCAGGGAATTCAAATTTTTGATATTAATTCTTCAAACATTAATCAAATTCTCCCTTTATTAGAGGTTTCAGAAGATGTTAAAAATGAAATAATAAATGCGGTAAATCAGGGTTTTGAGGTGAAGATTTCACAAAGAGAAATACAATTTTATGACTGGAAAGGAGTGGGTTATATTATTCGTGACCCTCAAACAAAGGCAGGAGCTTATAAAATATCAGGTGGGTATGCGGGTGGTGGGAGTGGTGAAGAGCGGTATGTAAGAGTTGGGGATGTAGTAACTATTATAGACATAAATAAAAGTCGCGCTTCTGTAGTTAGAGGGTATTCAACATCAGGAATCCAAGAACTTCTTTTTGAAGTGGAATGTTTAGTAGCGTGGTTTTTTATATTTGCTATGGGGTATTTTCCTTCTTATATAAGAACTTATAGTGAGGAACAATTCATGGAAGAGTTAAAGAAGCCATATAATCAAATTTTTCATTACACAGGACATAGTGATGAATATGGTAATTCTTTGATTCTTTATAGAGATGCCACTTCTGAAGAAGTAGTAGGACGAATTCAAATTCGGAATGCAGATAAACCTGAATATATATTCGTATTTATTAACGGCTGTTTGGGAAACAAAATTGCACAAGAATTTGGTTCTAAAAGTGGGCTTGCTTGGGAGAGAATGGTAACTGATTTCGAAGCAGTGTACGCTAATTATTTCTTTTACGGATACACACAAACAGGTCTCAATGTTTCACAAGCTTATAATCTCACAAGAGTTACTTTAGGACCGTTTTCTGTAGGATTTCTTATGTTTGGAGACGGAAGTGTAGTTTTAAAGAAAAAATGGTGAAAAGGATATGACATTAAAAAAAAAGGCACTTCTCTTATGTCTTTTTATGGGGGTTACAGTAGTGATTTTTATTTTGGCAATCAATAAAATATTTTATTTTACTTTAAATAAGGGACTTCAGTTTTTTAGGTTTGTCCAGATTACATATTTACCTAATGAAGTAAGCCCGTTTTATGGGGTGGTAAATACGGGGGTAGAAGCTAAGGATATCATGTTAGGAGTGGTAGTAAAAAATAAGAAAAAGGAAGAAGTTAAATATGAAATTATTGATACAGTTGTAAAGTTTACAATTTTACCGGGAGAAATAAAAATTATAAAAGGGAAATTTGATACTTTATGTGCTTTTTTTGATTTAACAAAAAAGAAATTTCTTTATGTGGATATTATAAAAAGGAGAGATTATATAGGTTGGACGAATTTAATAAAACAGCAAAAAGATACTTTATATTTAGTTGCAGATAGAGGTGTTTGTATTACAAGTAGACAGTTATTTTATAAGCCAAAGGACACAGTTTTTATCTTTTTACATTTGATGAGTGATTCTTTAAATCGATTAGTCGCATTTCCGATGATTTTATGGGATTCAGGATTAAGACTCCATGTTATAGAGCCTCGAGGATTCAAATTTAAAAAAATCTTAAAGGGTTCCCTTCCGGGAACAGTTAATCCAATTCATGAAATGTTTCACTTTATTACTAATTTACCTTTAAATATGCCGTTTTTACTCTATAAAGTAATTAGTTCGGATAAAACGTATATAATACAACTAGTAAAAAAACTGTCTCCTATTTATTGGATATGTAAAATTAAAAAGAACATCTATACAGTGGGAGTTTTTCCATGGGAAGAAAAAGAATTTATTCCTTATCAAAGAGAGACTTATAAATTAAAGATTGCTTTACCTTCTGTGTTGCCTTCACAAATCCAGCTTTTTGAAATAGGATATGGAGATCAGTTTGTGGATTTTAATAAAAAAGAAAATATGGTAAACAGTGGTGTAAGAAAAATATTTTTTTCTATTATTGTAAAATCTATCGAGGATAAAGATGAAAAATAGGATATTTATTTTTCTAAAATATTTCTTCTCCTGCGGTCATTTTCCATCTGCTGAAATACACTCTGAGTGGGCTCAGAGATTGCTTTATGAATTTGGTCTCGGATATTTTTCTCAATTAGAAGCAGCAGAAAAAGTTTTTTCAGGTTTTATGAATATAATAATAACAAAGGTATTTTCAGAATGTCTTGTTGCCTTTAATGTTTCGGTTGATTATCTTTACGGATTGCCCTATAATGTTGATCAGACGGGTGTTTTGATGGATGCAGCGAAGATAATTTTAAATCCTTGGCACAGGCAGGGGAATATTACCGCCCAAAGGAATTTTCAATTGCTTTATGGTTATGAAGGCTCATTTTTAGAGCATAATATTTTTGAACTCTGG
>JAJRUZ010000073.1 GCA_024277525.1 Caldifarciminota bacterium
ACCCTTTTTCTGCGCAATTGATGTCAACGGAGTAGAGTATGCAATCACTGTCCCTTTAAGAGTTATTGAAAACTTACCAGACGAGGGAAACGAAGTCTCCCTTTATATATATCCAGTTATGTCGGAGGAAAAAATGGAACTTTACGGATTTAATGATGAAAAGGAAAAAAATTTGTTTGAGAAGTTAATTTCAATATCAGGAATAGGACCGAAAGTTGCTTTACAAATCCTTTCCAACTATTCTTATGATGAATTTTTTGAACTTGTTAAAAGAAAAGAAGAAAAAGCAATATCAAAAATAAAAGGGGTGGGAAGAAAAAGAGCAGGACAGATTATGCTTGAATTTAAAGACTATGTATCCGAGGAACATATTGAAGGAATCAATGTTGAAGAAGCAATTTCCGCACTCGTAAGGCTGGGATTAAAAAGAAGCGAAGCGAGGAAAATGATTCTGGAAAAACTACGGGAAAAGAGATATAGAACTGTTGAAGAACTTATAACCGATATTTTGAGTAAGTGAATATTTGAAAATATATTACAGCCAATCCTGGGAGGATATTGAGGTAATCATAAAAGCGTTGCAAATAAACGGTTCGGATATTGTGCTTGCAATAACTTCTTCCGGTGATAACATATTCGGGATTTTATTGAAAGAACCGAAGATAATCTATGCTGTTGATAAAAATCCATGCCAAAACGCATTGTTTGAATTGAAGATCAAGAGCATTGAATTACTTGAATATGAGGAATTCCTTCAAATTTCAGGGATTAAAGTATCCAAAAATATAAATAAAATATTCGAAAAAATCATACCCAATCTTTCTCAATTTACAAAAAATCTTTTTCAAAAAAATAAAAGATTTTTGAGAAAAGGCTTTTTAAATATTGGAAAATTTGAAAATTATATTTTATTTATAAATAAATTTTTCCTCCCCTTTTTTATAAGTAAAGGTAAAATCGGAAAAATGTTCCTTTTTAAAAATATAAAAAAACAGAGGGAATATTACTATAAAAAATGGAGAAAAGACCTTTATCCTCTTATTTTTAAACTTTTTTTCAATGAAAAGTTGCTCAGGTTTTTGGGAAGGGATCCGGAATATTTTAAATATTTGAATAAAATCAACATGGCGGAATATTATTATAAAAAAGCAGAAAACCTTTTTCTTAAATCACCTGTAAAAGACAATTTTTATCTTAATTATATTTTGACAGGAAAATATAATTTTGCTTTCCCATCTTATTACCTAAGGGAAAATTTTTTTAAATTAAAAACACTTTTAAACAGAATAAAAATAATTAATTCTGATATTCTCTCTTTTCTCAAAAATACAGAAAATGTGTTTACGAAATTTTATCTTTCGGATATATTTGAGGGAGAAACACTTGATTATTTTAAAAATACCTTTGCTGAAATTATAAATAAAAGCAAAAAAGGTGCAAAATTTATATATTTCAATCATTTTTTGGACAGAATTCCTGAGAATAAAAAAATAAAGATTTATAAAAACATACAACTTGAGAATATAAACAGGACTTTTTTCTATCGGGAAATAATAACAGGTGAAATATTATGAAAGTAAAAAAATTACTGATTTTACTTTTTATATTTTTCATATCACTTTTGCCTTTAAAACATATAAAAGTTTCAAATGCTCTTAGTATATGGTTTCCGCAAAATAAGAAAGAATACATAAAATTTATAAAATTTCAAAAAGACTTCGGAAACGATGATGTAATCATTGTAATAACAGAAAAAAATAAGGATGTGAAAATTAAAGGAATTGTTAAAACCGAAAGATTCAGATTAAAAAATAAATTTATTTATATATTCCAACCTGTTTCTTATCCTGAATATGAAAAAATGAGTGAAAAAATTATAAAAGAAATAAAAGAAGAGTTCGGGAATGAGGCTTTGTATGGAGGAATAAGCGTTATCTATGATGCCCTGAATAAAGAAACACAAAAAAATACAAAAATTTTTGTGCTTATAAGTTATTTTTTTATTTTGATATTCTTATCTCTTTTAATAAGAAACTTTAAAAAAATCATGATTGTTTTATTTTTAATTACATTAAATACAAGTCTTGTGTTATCACTTTTATCGGTTATGGGTTTTTCTATAAATATTATTACTTCAATATTACCGACACTTATTCTTATTTATTCGCTTCAAGATATAATTCACATATACTTAAGAGGAAAAAGAAATGTTATAATTCCTTGTTTTTTAACAAGTCTCACTACCTCAATAGGATTTTTTGTATTGCTTTCTTCTCCGATTCCTGCAATAAAAGAATTGGGCTTTTTTGGAGGAGTTTCTGCTTTGATTGCATTCCTGACAACTTTTTTTCTGCTTGAGGAAGGATTTAAAACAAAAACGGTTAGAAAATTTAAACTCATAACTTTTCCAAAAACGGAATATTTAATGTTTATTCTGTTTATTATTTTTCTTCCGGGATTTAAAAATTTAAAGGTTGATACAAATACCATTGAACTTTTACCCCGGAATAATAAAATAAAAAAGGACTCGGAAAGTATAAAAAATATTCTGGGCGACTATATCCCGCTTATTTTTTCAACAGATACTTTAAATATGAAAAGTAGCAGTTTAATAGAACTAAAAAAAAATCTGAAGATACAAAAGATAATACAGAAAAAAGGTAAATTTTATATCTTTTTTGCTATCTCACCCGTGAGTGCTAAAAAACTTAAAGAAAAAATTAATAAAATAAAGGGAATTTTATCCAAATATACAAATAAAAATTTTGAACCTGAAGGTTATCTGCCTCTTTATGTACATATAATTGAGTATGTTACCAAAACCCAGCTTTTCGGATTTTTATTATCCGCACTCTCTATTTTCGGTTTATTCTTCATATTTTTCGGAATAAAAAAGGGTATTTTAAGTATAATATCAAACTTATTGCCTATTATTATTTTATTCGGAGTAATGGGTTATTTGGATATAAAAATAAGCATTTCAACATCAATCATTGCTCCGATTCTGATAGGGATGGTTGTAGATGATTCAATCCATATACTTTATGCATCAAAAAAATCCGAAGATATGGAAAAAATTTTGCCTTCCCTTTTCTGGACAAGTTTAATACTGTTTTTCGGATTTTTTGTCTTTGTATTTTCATCTTTAAAAACAATCTACTACTTCGGGATTCTTTCTTCGCTTGCGGTAATTTCCGCATTTATAGGAGACGGAATCTTTCTTGCAAATTTTTTGAAAATGCGAAAATAATCCTTTTTGGAATGATGCCTTCTATCATAAGGAATCTTTTTTACAAATTTTATATCAATCTTTTCAAATGATTTTTCAAGAAGTTTTTTTACAAAGGATTTACTTCTCCTATCCCCTATCACTTTGATTTTTATTTCTTTATTTTTATAAAAAATTGCTACATCTTTTATCCCTTTAAATTTTAAAATCTCTTTTTCATAAACAT
Source organism: Caldifarciminota bacterium (assembly GCA_024277525.1). Classification (GTDB taxonomy): domain Bacteria; phylum Hydrothermota; class Hydrothermia; order Hydrothermales; family JAJRUZ01; genus JAJRUZ01. Next base: position 3,456 of record JAJRUZ010000073.1, read on the forward strand.
AATTCTCAATGCCGTATCTCCCGAGTATCCACAAATATCCTTTATCATCAATGTAGCATTTGTCTTCAATGAAAACTTCTCCGTTTGATACATTTTCACCTTTAACCTTTATTCCTGTATCCAAAATATCTATTTTTATTTCTTCTAAAGGTTTACCAGCGATATACCCTTTTCCCTTGAGATCCAATATTTCATCAAGTCGTGCAATTGCAATCGGTTCTGCCTCTTGTGTCCCGTACACTAAGAAGATTTTGTTAAAACTTATAAAATTCTCATATTTTTTTATAAACTCGTGATCCAAAGGACCTCCCCCACATACAAATTCAATGTTTTTCAAATGAGTATTCGTTTCTTTTAAAATCTTGAGTACTTTCTTTAATAAAAAAGGAGCAAGATAAATCCTATCTATCTTATTTCTTTTTACAAATTCCACTAAATTTAAAACATCTATATTCTTTATATTTTTATAAGGGTATATATAAGTTGTATTTCCTTTTAAAATATGAAAAAATAGCATCATCGGGAAAAATGTAAGAACCTTATCTTTTTTAAAATTGAGATATCTATCTATGAAAAGATATTGATAATACAAATTTTTTAGGTTCCTTTTTATCTTTTTACTTTTTGTGAGACCGGTAGTGAAAGAAACTATAAGAATATCGTCATTTTTTAAATCTTCAATTTTATCATCAGTTTTGCTTACATTTGTTTTAAACGGATTTAAAATTTCCTTACCCAAAATTTTGAAAAAACTCAGCATATACCTATCTGTTATCAAAACTTCTATCTCTTTCAGTAAATGAGAGAAGATTTCATTTATTTTTATCCACGGTTCAAAAAAATAAACAGTATTACCCTTTTGCCACAAAGCGATGAAAATTGACACAAAATCAAAAGAAAAAGGAATCAAAATTGTCGTTTTCTTTTTAATTATTTTCCTGCTTTTTAAAATATAATCATATTTCACACATTTTTGATAAAGGTCAAGGTACGTTATGTATTTTCCTTTATAAAAAATTGCCTTTTTATGTGGATATTTTTTACATATATTTTTAAATCTATTTATCAGATTCAAATTTTCTTCACCCATAACCCGTATTCTCTAAAAATTTTGCCGACTTTTTTTGATATTTTAAAAGTTGAGGAATTTTTACTCATTAATGCGTGTATCACACATCTTGCACCTTTATCAATTGCTCTTTCATAAAATTTCCTCACAAGTACATGAACTATTCTCTTATCCTTTGATTCCACTGCAAGGGTTTTAAGTATTGCCCTTTGTTTATCAAATGGATCCGTATAGCCGAATATAAATCCTTTCCCTTCCTTATTATTATAAATAAATGTAAGCTCAAAGTCTATTTTATTCTTAATTTCTTCGTAAAATTTTATTAAATTTTTAAAAGTTATAAAATGAGATAAGACGGAGGGAGAGAACACATTCTTTGTAATACGGTATATTACTTTCACATCACTGTTTTTGAATTCTTGAATGTTATTAAAAATCGGATATTTTTTGAAGATTTTAAAAATTTTGTTAAAATTTTCAACAATCACGGAGTAGTAAGTTCCGATTCTTTTAAATCCGTATTTTTCCACAAATTCAGGATAATAAGGTGGATTAAACGGTTCGAGAAAAAAGAGAGGATTGTCTGAAGATCCTGTTATCCATCTATATACCGAGAGGATATTTTTATTAAAAGGAATTAATATTTCTTTAATTTTTTTATCCATTGCAAAATTTTCAATTTTTTTCATCAGGTTCAGAAATTCATTGTAGTCTTCTTTGAGTTCACAGTTTGCCAAAAATAATTTATTTTTATCCAGAGGGTCTTCTATAATATAAACTTTTGAATCTCTATATTTTATTTCAAAGCCCATAAAATTAAAGCAGTAAAAACGGGTATAGTAAAATTATCAAAGCCGTATATAGAAAAAAATTCAACAAAGGTGAGAATAAAAGACAGAAGTATTATATGTAAATAACTTAACGGAATATTTACAGCGAGTTTAAAGCCGAATAAAATTAAAAAAGTTGTTAACAAAAAAGAAAAAGAGCCTTCAAGTGTTCTTTTATATCCGTAGATTAAAAATTCTTTTTTTCCTAATAGGATTCCGGAGATTCCTGCGAAGGCATCGGATAAAGCAAGAACAAGTACAGGAATTTGGAAAAGATAAGGAGGATTATATGTAAATGGGTATATAAAGGCAAGAGAGACAGGATATAAGAAGGCACCCCAGGTTTTTCTTTTAATTCCGTGAACAGATTTGAGTTTTTTAAGATAAAAAGTTAATATAAAAAATAGCAAAAACAGGAAACCGAGCAATACTATCAAAAGGGGTTTGAAAAAATAAGGAATAAAAAAGCTTATAAAGCCTGCTCCTATATGTACAATTTTTCTTGTCCACTCAGGATTTACATTCAAAAATACTTTTATCGTTTCTGCGATAATAAAAAGTAAGAAAAAGGAACTTAACAAAATTATTATCTTCAAAATATTATTCTAATGCCTCCTGTAAAAAGTGGAATGTATGCTCCTATTTTTGTAAATTTAAATTGTATTTCCTTTTTCTCTTCGAAAATATATGCGGGTGATACAGCGCTTGCTTCTGCGAAAAGGAAAAAATTTTTTGCAGGGTATATGAGTGCTTCAAGCCCCACATAAGCAATTAAGCCGAGAATGTTTGTTGCAGGACCTTTCACGGTGTCTCTTTTTGTGTTAAAAATCAAATAGGCGGGTCCCAATCCACCGTAAACTCTTCCGTAGTTCAGATATTGAGAAAAGTCAATATCAATTGAAGTAAAAAATCCATTTATTTTTTGGTTATATTTCCCCAGATTTTCAGACTTTACAGTAAAAGAAATATAATAATAGATTCCGATAAATCTGAAGCCCAGATAATCACTGCTATTAAATTGAAAAGAAATTCCGGCTCCTAAGGCGTCGTGGTAGCTGTAATTTAAGTCCGTTTGAATTACGGATACTGCGGGTGCAGAGGACAAATGTATTCCGATTCTTTTTTTCGGTTTTTCTTTACCGTTTAAGGTTACATTCACTATAAGTATTAAAAATATGTGATTCATTTTAAAATTTTAAATAAAATTCACTGAAAAATACATTAAGGATCCGGATTAAGATTACTTTCTGCTATTGAAATATTTCTCATAATTCCTTCTAATTTTGCCCTTTTTAAAGGGCTATTTTTTAAAAATTTGTCCGGATTTTTCTTAAATTCCTTTGATGTAAAGTCTTTGATAAAAGGATGCAAAGGAAAATCCATAGGTTCAATCGGATTTCTGTTCCAAGGGCAGACTTCTTGACATATATCACATCCGAAAATCCACCCGTTCATTCTTTTTTTAATTTCCTCCGGAATCTCTCCTCTGTTTTCTATCGTATGATAAGAAATACATTTTCTTGAATCAATTAAAAAAGGCTCAATTATTGCTTCCGTAGGACATGATTCAATACATCTTCTGCATTTACCGCAAAAATTTTTTTCAATTTCTCTATCATATTCAATTCTCTTGTTCATTAAAGCAACTCCGAGAAGCATATATGAACCTTTTTTAAAGGATATAAGCATTGTATTTTTACCGATAAAACCGAGTCCTGCCTTTCTTGCAAATGCTCTTTCAAGAATAGGACCCGTATCCACATAAATTTTATATTCAAAATCTTTGAAATTTTCTTTTGTTTTCTCCATTATCCTTTTTAGTTTTTTGTAAATAAACTTATGATAATCAACATAAAAGGCATAGCCCGCAATTTTATATTTTTTAAGATTAATTTTTTTATACGGAATTGCAACAACCAATACACTTTTTACCTTTCCCCAAACTTTTCTTAAATCAAGCCTTTTTTCCAGACTTCTTTCCATCCACTTCATATTTGCATGGTATCCGTTTTTAATCCAGTTTATTAAAAATTTCTTTTCATTTTCAGGTAAAAAGGGATCAGTGAAACCGTAAATTTTGATATTTTCTTTTAAAAGTAATTTTTTTATGAAATTTTTCAAATTTTTCATATAAAATTAAAGAATGAGACTAATAGGTCATAAAAAGCAAATTAAATATTTTGAAAAACTCATAAAGGAAGATGCTTTTTTGAATGCTTATATATTTTCTGGTCTGGAGGGGGTTGGAAAACTTGAGGCATTGAAATATATTCTTTTGAAATATGTATGTGAAAAAAAGGAAGGATGCGGAGAATGCACGAGGTGTAAAAGATTAAAAAAACTTTCAATTCCTGATATTAACTTCATTTTACCTGACAGAATCTCTGAAAATCTTAATAAAATGTATGAGGAGGGAGAATGGAGTTTTGAAAATCTGCGAACCGACAAATTTTCAAGAGAACTTGTTATAGGAATAAAAACGGTAAGAAGAATTGAAGAAGAGATAAAATTTAAGCCCCTTGAATTAGAAAGAAAATTTTATATATTTTTAGATGCTGATTTATTAAACAGGGAAGCACAGAATGCTCTTTTAAAAATCTTGGAAGAACCACCTGATTTTGTGAGTTTTTTCCTCATAACGCCTTTTCCTGACTCACTTCATCTTACCATCACTTCCAGATGTATTCAAATCCCATTTTTTTCTTTAAATTTTGAAGAATTCAAAAAATACTTCGGCAAGAGAAAGTCTCTTTATTTTTTGTACCGATTTTCAGGTGGAAGTATCGGAAGGGCAAAGAAAATTATTGATGAAAATTTAATTGAAGAATACGGAAATTTTTTAAAGGAAATAGCAAGAAATGAAAATGAGGAGTATTTCCCTTTTAAAAAATTTGAAAAATCTGAAATAAAAAATAAAATTTTTTTATTCGGCTTCTTTTTGGAAGAATTGACCAAGATTAAATTGGATAAAAAGGAGATATTCAGGGACCATCCCTATGTTGCGGAGATAGAATTTTTATCCTCTAGAATTGACCCTTATACTCTTGATTTTTTATATGAAAAGTATTATAAAATTCTTGAGGGTTTTAAAAGGAATATTCCTGCTTATTTTTTAGGTTATTTATTTGATTCTTTAAGATTCGGACTCCCATAATTAAATTATGGAAATCAAAAAAATTGTATGGGCGACAGATTTTAATCCTTTATCAAATTATGCTTTTGAATGGGCAAAACTGATAGCAGTTTTTTTCAATGCAAAACTTTATGCTCTTCATGTTGTTCCTGAAAGAAAACCTGTCTTATCTTTAAAAAGGGAAGAATTGGAAAATATGTTTGAAATAATTGAAAAAGAAAGTTCAAGAAGGGCAAGGGAGAATCTTGAAAAGAAAAAAGAGGAAATAAAAAATAAGATTGAATTTGAAGCAATTCTTTTAAGAGGTGAAATTTCCGATAAAATTATAGAGTTTTTAAACGAGGTAAACGCTGATTTACTTGTTATAGGAACAAAGAGGGAAAAGGAGAAGATTCCTCTCGGAACAAATGCTTACAGAATACTCACAAAGACCAGGATTCCCGTACTCGTTATTCCTTCTGAAAGAAGTGTAAAAATAAGGAAAATACTCGTTCCTGTTGATTTTTCAAAGTTATCATTTAAAGCCCTTGAATATACGGTATATTTTGCGGAAAAGTTTGGTGCTGAAATTCATCTTCTTCATGTGGCTGAGTTGCTTGAGTCAATTGGGGTAAAAGAGGTTGAAAATAAGTTAATAGAGGAAACAAAAAATTTAATGAAAAAGGAAAGTGAGAAATTTGAAGGAAAGTATAAAATTTTTATAAATGCGATCAAAAGGGATGCTGCGGAGATAGGAATAATTGAATTTGCGGATGAAAATGACATTGATATTATATGTATGGCAACCAGGGGAAGAAAAGGATTTTCTCATTTGTTTCTCGGGAGTACTACAGAGAAGGTAATAAAGTTAGCAGACCGTCCTGTACTGGCTTTTAACCCTATCGTTTGAAAGAATATTACTGGCAGAATAAGTAAAAGGGAAAATACAAGGAGAATCGCTTCTACAATTATCAGGATTAGGGATTAAGGGATAGAGATTAGAAAGTTTGAAACATACCTGTAAACACTCTAATATAGATAACCTTCACGAGATCAATGGACATTCAATCAACCGAGAATGCAATAATAATAGAGCCTGATTTTTCAAAAACCTTTGAATGGTCTGATGATTTAAGAACAATAACAATAAAACCCTTAGACACACTTACTGATTTGAGATATTCAACGACATACACAGTAACAATATTAGAGACAGCAAAAGACACATTAGGGAATCAAATGGATACCACATGTGCGCCTTATACATTTTCTTTTACAACAAAGGAACCTGAATTTGAATTATCAGTTGTGCCCTCGGAAGCTAAAGAAGGGACATGAATTTTAAAAACAAAAAATTAAAATTAAAGTATGTATCTTTTAAAATTAATTTTTAAAGGTTCAAATCCTTTAAAAGAAGGTTTAAAGACATGAAAGAAATAATAAAAATGCTTTTATTATGCTTATTTGCCCTTAATTTGAAGGGGCAGGAAAGGGTTGAACTTGTTCCTGTTTATGAGAAGAGTTTTAATGAGCCGATTGTTGATGTGATATTTGATACTGCTACGGTTTCAATTGAAAAGGCGAAAAAATTAGGGTGGAAGGTGGAATTGATACCTGAAAGTGAGAAAAAAGGGAATAAAATAAAGATTTCATATCCGAGAGTTGCGTTTGTTTCTCGTAGGAAGGATTTAACTTATTATGCTCCTGCGGTTAAAAGGAGTTCTTATTATGTTAAGGAAATAAGGT
>JAJRUZ010000074.1 GCA_024277525.1 Caldifarciminota bacterium
AATCGGACCAGCTCCTGAGACATCAAAATCATATAAAAAGCCGACATACAAACTATCAAGAAAGGCACCTCTGCCGGATATGTCACATTCGGTAGAATCATAGGTTATGTAAAGTTCATAAGCAATAAAGTCATTAAAAGGTTCGTCTGCAAAGGAAAGGGATACCACTTTTACTTTCACTCCCAGGTGTCTTCCCGTGGAATTTAAAGGATTTGATTTGAAATCGTCCCAGAAAGTAAACATTTCATGGTCAGCTCTTGAATTTATTTCATAGACCGAGTCTGAGCCACCCCATTCACCGGCTGTAGGAGGATAATTTGTAGAATGTGCAATAATACCTTCCTCCTACTTTAGCTCCTACGATGAAATAGCTTCCCCATAAATAATAATTATTTACAGAATCGTTACCGGGCCATGAAAGACCGTAAGGACCTCCAAACACACCCCGAATATTGCAAAATTTGAAAGATAATTCCATACTTCCGGGATAGTATCTAAATCTAAGTAGTTTAATAAAAACCATACAAAAAGTATCCCTTTCATCATTTTTATCAAAAATTTACAAAGGGGTTCGGACCCGCCTTCTATAGAAATTAGAAATTGAATTTGTGTTTAAGTCAAGTTTGAGATAAATTTGTGTTAAATAATATGATGTGGTCTTCAATGCTCTCAGTGGTCGGACATGTTCTTATAATATAAAGTTAAAAAGGATATGCTGTCTGAAAAATTTTTCTTCCTTTGACAATGTAAAAAATGTTCTTCTCATATTAAAATTAAAATAATGATTTCGATTATAAAAAAATTAAAGGAAGAAGATGTGTTAATTCTTGTTATAAGTCCCTTAATTCTTACTTTCACGCGGTATATGCATGTTCATTTTGAATTTATAAACAACCTGATGGCAAAGTCTTATTTTTTGAAAGAAATAATGGTTTATCTTCCGGATTTTTCTTTTCCTTTTTTTCTTGTTCTTATTTATAAAACATCTTTAAAAGATTACGGATTCGGCTTTGGGAAATTCTGTTCTTGGATAAAATATGTTGTAATTTTTTACTTTCTTATGCTTCCTTTTATCTTGTATGTTTCAACACAGCATTCATTTAAAATAAATTATCCCGAGTATAAAAAAGCCCTTTTATCTATCAGAATTTTTATAATTTATGAAATCATTAATTTTTTTACATATTTAAGTACAGAAGTATTTTTCAGAGGGGTGCTTGTTATAGGTCTTGCAAGGTTTTTCGGCTTTAAATCAATTTTTATAAGCACTTTCCCCTACGTTTTAATTCATTTCGGAAAGCCGATTCCTGAAATTTACGGTTCCTTAATAGCAGGAATAGTCCTCGGATACATCGCATATAAGGAAAAGACAATCTTACCGACCACAATCCTTCATTTTTCTGTTGCTTTTACTTTGGAATTAATAAGGTTTGCAGAAACCAACCTTTAATAAAATCCTGGTGTTATTTCAAAATGAAAAATTTATTTTTTAGTTTCCCTCCTTTTGATTTATATAATATAAAATATGTACCGGATGGTAAAGGAGGAAGTTTTATCAAATTTATTCCTCTTCTAAAATATTTCGGACCGTATTCCCATTTTTTCCTTCCTGCAGCATCGTATAAAACTATTTTTCCTCTCTCTTTCTGTGGCAGAATTAAGTGAATATTATGTGAGCCATAAGTATATACAGGGATTATGATTTTTCTTGTAAATTTCTTTTGTACGATTTCTTTAATTCCCAGGTATTCTCCCCAGTGAATATCTTCATCGGGTCCCGAGGGGTGAAGGGGATCAGAATGTGTGCTTCCCCGGTAATAAGCTTTGAATACTCTATCAGCAGCGTGTCTTATACCAGGTATCCATTTGTTACCAAAGAGTAATGTATCGTATCCACCATTAAGACCTATACCTATAACAAATGCGAATACAAGTTTAAGAGTATCATTGCCCTTTAAATCAAACGGACCGACTGTAAGGAAACTTCTATAATCAAACGGATAAAGTCCTAAGGATAAAGGATTAGGCAAAAATTTATATCCTTGAGAAAATGGATGAATTCCTAACATATATTCGTAAATTTCATCATCAGTTGCCGGGTCATAAACCCAAGTCCAATACTGATGTGAAAAGGGTAAACACATTCTCAAAGTGTCGTTTCCTTGAACCCATACACTATCAGAAATTGTCGGAGGAGAATATATAAGCATTTCTCCCACATATCCTTTGCATCCCGGCTCTTCGGCATCGTTTTCTATTGAGTTAGGGTTGTCACCATCATACATATACCCCAGATTTCTTGAGATATAAAAGGTATCCCCGTTTAAAGTTTTTTCATCAGGTTCATCTCCGAATACAAGAAACTCATCGGGTACACCGTCAGGTACATTAAGATAAGTTCCATCCGGGAGCAAAGTAATAAGATCCACGGTATCAGTATAAGAATCTTTTCTATCGTATCCTTCATAATCAACCAAATCATCTATATGAGGATCAGAAAAATCAAATGCAGAGACATCATAATCCATCCAAAGTGAAACAAATACATTTTGTAAATATCCCTTTATACCCGGAATATCAGATTCTTCGGGATGAAAAGTAATATAAACTTCAAGACCGATCCAGTTCTGGTCATATTCTACTCTCGGATACAGTTGTCGGAATTTAATTTTCAGACCCAAATGTCGATAATCTGAGTTTCTGTAATTGTCCTTAAAATCATTCATACCTGATTCAACCCAAATAGCATTTTCTGTAATTGAAACTTTACATGCCTCATCCGGTTGCCATTCTCTAACGGTGGGGGGATAAGAGGTTGCGGTAACATATCTTACACCATTAACTTCTGCTCCGACTGCAAAGTAACTTCCCCAGAGATGGTCATTTTTTCTTGTTCTTAAATAAGAAGGCCAAGTCATCCCTGGTAACCATGCTCCAAATTCACCTCCGAAGGTGCCATAGTTGGAAAGATAATTAGCAAGTATACCGTTGTCAATCACTATAAGCTGATTTACATTACCCGGAGGCGGGGTATCAACAAAAATTTCTACAAGAGGGGTTTTTATACTTTCAATTGTATCATTGTATATTGCACTTATTGAATAGTAATTATAAGTGCCTGAGTCAGGGGTGGTGTGAATGAAGTAATTATCAATCCAAGTATCTTGAATAAGTTGGAGAGAATCATATGAATTATATAAAGAATGATAGACTTTATATCCTGTCAAGTAAGAGAGCTGCTTCTTATTTTTGTTAATTTCGGTATAAGGCTGAAGCGTATCAGGAGGATTCCAGAAGAGAAAAACTCCCTCTCTTTGATTTATGGCAGAAAGATTATAGGGAGGTGGATAATACGTAGGATGTGTAAAAACATAGTTTGATTTTGGACCCTCTCCTACGCTCCATACTATTGACACTGCATAATAATATGTACTTTCCGGGTTAACCGTATAATCTATGAAAAATGTATCCTGACCGACATCTGCAATTTGGATCATATTCAGGGTATCTTTTCCTCTGTAAACTCTATATGTTACAAAACTATATCCTGATTTTTGTGCTCCTATAATGAGCGGATTTTTCCAGTATATAAAAGAATAGGAAGGTCTGTACGGATTCAGAACATTTAATTTTACCGTATATGTTGGAACATAATCGGTGTGAAGTGAAAAATATTGTGTTGAATTTATTGTGTCATTCCTTATAACCAAGATATAGTAAGGAAGTGTATCTGTTATACTCGCTACGTTTTCACTATTCAATCCAATGGAATCAAACGCAGAAGAATCAGCTTCTATTTTAATAACTTTGAACCCAGCAGCGTCTGCACCATCAAAGTAAATAGTTGTGAATAAAGTGTCAGGAATGTCCACAAGTGTGACAGAAGCCGGATAAGTCCCTAAAAGACTCGGTAAGAAGCTCAAATATATGTTAGACGTTAAAAGACGTGCTTTCAAGTTTATAAAGCTGTAAGGACCGGAAGGAGAATCGAAAAATAGAGCAAGACTCAAAAGGGTGCTCAAAGAGTCAAAAGTTATACCCGTGTTTGTTTCAATACTGTTAATTCCGTTAAGAGTATCCTGAAGAATTGCTCTTAAAACATTAATTCCGAACTTTTCATAGATATACATCATAAGAGAATATTTAAGTTCCCTTTCAAAAGGTCTGTTTCTTTGCACAAAAGTTATAGAATTAAACCGATCAACCTCAACAGAATCCGAATTTCTGTCTCCTATACAAACAAAATATCTTCCCATCTCTTCAAAACCGTAAATTAAAAAATCTTTTTCATTTAAATCGTATGTTCTCATAATTAAATTTGTGTAAGCACGGGAAAGATTCTTATAGATATTTTCTGTATCCCAAAAGGTTTCATATTTTCTATCAATCGGATCCACAATGATCATTTCTCTTGCATTGAAATACTCGCTGGTTGGATCTAAAAATTCGGATTTTACAACATAAGGATACAGTGTCCTTGAGTCTGCGTGCAGAATATACCCGGTATTTCCCAAAAAGACAAATACTCTCGGATCGTTATCCAAATTACTGTTTAAGGGTCCAAATAGAGAATCCAATATTTCTATTGTACCTTGAACAGCATTGACAGGAGTTGAATCTTCAAGAGCTTTTGAATAAAAACTTATCACATCGGTAGGAATGATGTCTATAACACCATAACTTATATTTCTCCATTCACCGTAGGAAGGAAGATAATTTATTACTCCTTCATCCGTAGCTGCATAAAGGGAATCAAGTCCTGTTACAGAAAAATCATGGATATTTTTAATCCATTTTAAATAACCTGCGGTAGAAAGACCCGCAGTGTATGTGTTCCATGTTAACCCTTTATCATAAGACACATAAACTATGGTATCCCATATAGAAATCGTATTTTCTTCAAATTTTGAATAATTAAATCCCTTAATTTTTTGCAAAGGGGTTACAACAGGAGAGAATCCACTTTGTCTCACCCATCTGTAAAGTTTTCCCTTCGAACTTAATGCAAAACATTCAAGGGTGTCAAAAGGAGTAGTTTGAACATCTATAAAAGAAATTGTATCCAAATATGTTTCCCAAAATTTACTCAAAGAATCCCACAGAATAATTCCTTGAGAAGTCCCTATAACTAATATAGGATTTGTACCTTGAAGTACATCTATGGAATAAAAATAAGGCTTTAAAATTATTGCATCTATCAAAAATTTTCCGGTTGTGTTTCTGGTTCTAATTTTTATAACATTTATAGTGTCAAACCCGCTGAACGGTAAGGAGTCAGAAGTGAATTTTTCTTCAAACTTTATAAATTCTTTTCCTATTTTAAAATGTAAGATTCTATAATCCCTCTCTATTTTGAATCTGAACGGAACAATATGTCCATTTACATTTAAAATATTGTTGTCAAAATCAATATTTATATACTCGGTTTCATTCTTTTGTAATGAAACTGTAAATGAAGGAAATTCTCCATTTTCTTTTGCTAAAAATATGTAAAAATCAGCATGAGAAATTATGAAATTGCTAATGATTCTCGAAATTGAATCTGTTTGACCTTGATTAAATATAATACCTTTGAGTGTGTCCCCAAAGTAAATGAAAGTGTCAATAATTGCGTTCCATGCAGGGTCAAGTTGGCCTATGTCTAATGTATCAAATAGATCGTCCACATAAGGGTTCAACAGAGGTTTCCAAGTAGTTTTAATGGGTCCCAAATTAGGGTTTCCTATACAATAGGAAACTCCCTTGGGAAGCAATACATATACAAGATAATTGCCCCCTGCAATAAGTTGCTTTGATACTGCAATATCACTTATTTCCAGATCTCTTCGCCATTTATTAGGGTCATTCGGGTTTATTATTTTCCAATTATCAGAACCTAAATTTGAATAATAAAAACCCCGTTTACTGCCCCCTAATAGATGAATTTGATTTGATAAAGAAGCATTTTTAAAGGTTACCGTTTCCAGATTCCTCACGTTCATTTTAGAAAAATAAATTGAAGATAATTTGCTTCTGTATATTTCTCCATTGCTTGACATAATCAAAATTGTATCTTTAAAAGGAAGGGTAATTACCTGCCTCACAGGAAAATAATTTTCTTCTGTAAAGATATAAGAATTCAGATTTACAGCTCTGCATACCGAGTGCATTTCATAAAATCCGCTTTCAGGTCCCCAGCGATACCCCCATATTTTGAGGGTATCACCTATTGAAAACACACAAAATATTAACCAGGTCCACATTTTTAAACCTCCTATGTTGATAAATTATTTTTTATTATATGATAAATTTTTTTTCAATACACAAACTCCCTTATATCGTAAACCGCTATCCTTGGTCTTATGTGAAATTCAATAGAAGAAAAAAATACTTTTTCTTTCTCTATTTCTTCCTCATCTACTTTCTCAGGAAAGGTGTCCGGAGATGGATGATAAGGAGAAAGATACAGAATATCAGCACCATCAAAAGGAATACTTAATAAAATTTTTCTTGTTTCCTCCATATGTTTTCTTTCAAATTCCTCTCCTGCAACACCGAGAAGAACAATTATTCCGAGATTTATTCCTGCTTTTTTTAAATTTTCACATAAGGATATAAATTCTTCGGGAATAAAAGGCTTTTTAAGCATTTTTAAAACTTCCTCACTTCCGGATTCAAGTCCTATATAAACCCTGAAAAGCCCTTCCTCCTTGAGCTTCTTCCAAAAATCAATATTTCTTCTTTTTCCTGTCCACACATCAAGAAAAGAAGAAAATTTCTCAAGATTTTTATCTTTAAAATTTTTTTTAATTATTTTAACATAATCAAAAATTTTATTTTCTGTAAGCAGCAAAGCGTCTGCATCTCCCAAAAAGATATATCTCCTTGAACTCAAACCTTTTCCAAAAAAATTTTTAATTTTATTAATGTGTTCTGTAAATTCTTTAAAGGATAAAATTTTAAATGGTATTTTTTTATAAAAATTACAGAAAGAACATCTATTATATGAACACCCCTTTGTAATTTGAACATAAAGTGATAAATACATATCTGGAGGCACAATTGGAATTGCCCCGTAAATATTTTTAAATTCAAGGACACTTTTTTTTATTTTCTCCTTACCCTTTAATATAATTTTTCTTATTTTTTCTTCCTTATTTTTAAAAAAAGAATCTTTGATTACATTGTTTGCTTCCTCATAAATTGATTCAATAAAAGAAAAAGAGAAAAATCTTTTTATAAATTTGTCTTCCTTTTCTCTGTATTTTTCAATTATTTCACCCGAAAGTCCTATTCTGTAACTTTTATTTTTTATATAAAAATATAGAATTCTTCCTTCATTGTCAAAGAAAAAAAGAGAGCCATTCTTTCCTGTTAAAACAATTCCTTGTTTTTTGAAATTAATTCCAGGGAAGCTATAAATATTTGACATAAAAAATTTTAATATATTTAAATTTCTATCATAAAATTTATATCGTGAATATGGCACTTTATTTTTTATTCTTTTTATCAGGGGTTGCTGCATTAATATATGAGGTTTTATGGAATCAGTTATTAATTTTAATTTTCGGAGGTGGAATATGGTCCGTAACGGTTGTTGTTTTTTCTTATATGGTAGGGCTTGCGTTAGGAAGTTTTTATTTCGGGAAAAAAGCGGATAAAATTAAAAACCCGCTTAAATTTTATGCCTTCATAGAGTTCGGAATAGCATCCTATGTGGTTATATCAGGTTTGATTTTAAAATTAATAGAACTTGGAATAAAGGTACTTTATATTTTTATTTTAAAAAATTTTTTAATTTCAATTTTTGTCAAATTTCTATTCTCTTTTATTTTTCTGCTTCCTCCTATTTTTCTGATGGGGGGAACATTTCCGATTTTTACTTCATATTTAATAAGAAAAAGGGAAGAAATAGGAAGTAAAACGGGTTTTGCTTACGGATTTAATACCTTAGGAGGGGCGTTTGGTGCATTTTTATCGGGTTTCTTTCTTCTTCCTACTTTTGGTTTAAAAAAATCTTTTATTATTGGGATATTGCTTAACATTTTCATAGGCACTCTACTTTTGGTTCTTGCACAAGAGAAACCTACGATTTTATATAGAAAAAAGGAGAGTATAAAGGAAGAAAAAAGAATATTCATTAAAAAATACCTTCCATTTTTATTTCTATTAACAGGATTCTCCGCACTTTCACTTGAAATTCTTTGGACAAGGGTGCTTATTCTTGTATTCGGAAGCACCACTTATTCATTTTCCGTAATGTTATTTATTTTTCTTACAGGAATTGCATTCGGAAGTATTATTTATCCGTTTCTTGAGAAATTTAAAAAACCTCTTATAATAGCAGGTTTTTTATTTTTAATTATTTCATCTTACCTCTTTTATGAAATCTCAATAATAGGGGAATTGCCTTTAATTTTTGTTTCAATATTTAAGCTATTTAAGCCCTCTTTTATCTCGCTCACATTTGCCAAGTTTGTTCTTTCTGGAATGTTGTTATTTTTACCTTGTTTAATTTTCGGGCTTATTTTCCCCTTATTCAATGCATTGGGAGTTGAATTTTTTAGAAAAGGAGAAGACCTCGGCAAGTTTTATGCTTTTAATACCGTGGGCTCGGCAACCGGCACCGTGCTCACACCTCTTTTCTTAATTCCGTTTTTAAAATTAAAAGGAAGTTTTGTCCTTATAACGTTGATTCTATTTATACTTTCGTTTTTTTTTCTTTTTGATTTTCTCAAAAAATATAGATTGTGTCTGCTATTCTGTATTTTACCTTTTTTTCTTTTTTTTAAGACATTTAAAAAATGGGACATTGGACTCTTAAATCTCGGTGTGTATTATAACCCTGTTTTCATTTCCATAGGAATAAAAGATAAAAGCACACTGAAAGAATTTGCATCGCGATGGGAAGTGCTTTTTTATGATGAGAGTTCTTATGCAAATATAATGGTTGTAAATTCCTCGCGAGGAAAATCACTCAAAGTGGACGGAAAGGCTCAGATCAGCGAGAGCATTGAGGACCTTCGCCTTGTTAAATTATTATCCCATCTTCCGCTTTTTTTTCACCCAGAACCCAAAAAGGTAGCATGTGTCGGGCTCGGTGCAGGGATTACTGCCGGTGTTTTCCTTTTGTATGACGATGTTAAGGAAATTCACATAATTGAGATATGCAAAGAGATGAAAAAAGCAACAAGATTGTTCTCTTCGCAAAATTATAATATCTTAAATAACAACAGAGTAAAAATATTTATTGAGGATGGGTTTCCCTATTTTTCCTATACACAAGAAAAATACGACATAATTACTTCTGACCCATTTGAGCCGTTATTAAAAGGGACAGGAAGATTATACTCCGTGGAATATTTTAAAAATTTGAAAAAGCATCTTAATGAATGTGGAATCGTTACACAATGGCTCCCTTTGTATCTTTTATCTAAAAGAGAATTAAATATTATTATAAAAACATTTTCGAGTGTGTTTTCTTATACTTCCCTATGGTTCACCGGTTCTGATTTTATATTACTCGGAAGTGAAAAACCGCTTTCTTTGAATTATAAAAGAATAGAAAAAATCAACAAAAATCAGAACATTTTAAATGATTTAAAAGAAATAGGGTATCTTTCTCCTTATCACCTTGCCCTTTCTTATATCGGAAGAGTTGAAAAGATCAAAGGAGAGGTAAATACAATATATAACCTTCTTCTTGAATTCTCTATTCCGAGAAATTTTCCGTTTCCTTCAATATCAGAGAATATGCGTTATATATCACGAATAAAAACAACCGCTCCGAATCCCTTCTTTAAATTAATTGAGTCGGACTCTCTCAAAAACCTTCTGGATCTTAAAAGGAGTCTTCTTATAAAAGCGGGATATTTATTTTATCTCAATAAAAATTATAAAAATTTATTAAAAACCTTCTCACTTCTTAAAAAATTAAAAGAAATTGAGGATGATGCTTTTATAGATAACCTCCTTTCCCGAACTGCTTATAATCTCGGTGTCTCAATATGGAAGAGAGAAAGAAATAAAGAAAAAAGTCTTTATTTTCTTAGAGAAGCAATCAAAAACACTCCTGATTATGGGGAAGCATTTATTGTTCTCGCAGGAATATATGCGGAGACCGGTGAATTTAGAAAAGCAATTTATTATGCAAAAAAAGCGATAAATATTTACGATAAAGACCCCTATGCTTATTTTCCTTTAATATATTCTTATTTAAAGATCGGAAGAAAAAAAGAGGCAGAAGAACTTTTGGACAAATTGAAGAAAATTTATCCTTTTGAAATAAAAAAAGAATTTTTTGAATAAAAAGCCTTCTTTTTTAAATATAATAAATCCTACCCAATATTTCCCAAGTAGCTGCTACTTTTGTAATCTACTTGCTTTTCTTTTCCTTTAAACATCTTATAAAATGCTCTGTAATAATCAGGCAATAAATACAATCAGAAGATATGTTTTAATATAATTTGATGTTTTAATTTTTCTTATCAAATTGAAGAGTGCAAGCGTGAAAATTGGATTGTAAATAAATTTTAACATTTTATTTTCAATCAAACCGGCTCCAGGGGACTGCAAAGATATCTTGTGTTAACTTAAATAATAAAAGATTTGCAGAACCGGAAATCAAAAATTTCTTTCCTATTCATCTACTATTCTTTTAATTGTGCTTAGAGTCTGTGGCAGCTTTTGGACCTCATCTCAGAATAATAATTTTTGAAATATCAAGAACTTCCCTTATTTTTTCACCGATTCAAGCATGAATAATTTCTCAAATAAGTCGGTATATAAAGATAATTGATTTTAACTTTCATAGTATTTATAATTAAAAATGAATTTTAAAAAGAATATTCTTGAACTTATCGGAAGAACTCCGTTAGTGGAGCTTAATAAACTTGCAAAGGGATTAAAGTGTAAAATACTTTGCAAACTTGAATTTTTCAATCCCGGAGGAAGTAATAAAGACAGAATTGCGTTAAGAATGATAGAGGATGCTGAAAAAAAGGGACTTTTAAAATCTGGAGCGACCATTATAGAGCCGACATCAGGCAATACAGGTGTCGGTCTTGCTCTTGTTTGTGCAATAAAGGGTTATAAGATGATTTTCACAATGCCTGATAAAGTAAGTAAGGAAAAGGAAATGCTTTTGAGAGCTTTCGGAGCAGAGGTTATAAGATGTCCGACAGAAGTTCCGCCTGATGATGAAAGGAGTTATTATAAAGTTGCGGAAAAACTGAATAAAGAAATAGAAAATTCTTTTATTCCTAATCAGTATTTTAACCCCTCAAATCCTGAAGCCCATTATCTTACAACAGGACCCGAAATATGGGAGGATACAGAAGGTAAAATAACCCATTTTGTATGTGGTATAGGAACAGGTGGGACAATAACAGGAGTTGCAAAATTTTTAAAAGAGAAAAAACCGGATGTTAAAATTATAGGAGTTGATCCGGAAGGTTCAATTTATCATGAGGAATTTTATAAAACACACGGTGAAATTCACCAGTACAAGGTTGAAGGAATAGGTGAGGATTTTCTTCCGCCAACCTGTGATTTGAGCCTTATAGATGAAATAATAGTTGTTGATGACAGGACTTCTTTTGAAATTGCAAGAAAACTTGCGAAAGAGGAAGGAATTCTTGCAGGAGGTTCTTCCGGTTCTGCCCTTTATGCAGCTTTAAAAATAGCAAAAAAATTAGATGAAAATGCCCTTGTGGTTGTTCTTTTGCCTGACACGGGAAGAAATTACTTATCAAAATTTTATGATGATGAATGGATGAAAGAGCAGGGATTTTTATAAGGAGGTTATTTTATGAGATATGAAACAAAATTAATTCATACAGGCGAAGAACCGAACTTGAAAGAAGGAGGAACAGGTGATGTTGTGATTCCGATTCATCTCTCAACCACTTTTGCAAGAAAAGAAGTTGAAAAACCTACGGCAGGTTATGAATATTCAAGGACATCAAATCCTACAAGGGATGCACTTGAAAAAAGGCTTGCAATTCTTGAAAATGCTAAATTTGCACTCGCCTTTTCATCCGGAATGGCTGCTGAGACCGTTCTGCTTTTGACCCTTTTAAAACCCGGAGACCATGTGGTTGCTTTTGATGATTTATACGGCGGGACAAAAAGATTATTTAAAGTCTTAAAACAAAGTTCAGGAATTGACTTCACTTATGTTGATGCAAGAGAGCCTTTAAATGTTAAGAATGCGATAAAGAAAAATACGAAACTCATATGGGTTGAGACCCCTACAAATCCGTTAATGAAATTATGTGATATAAAAGAGATTTCGGAAATTGCAAAAGAAAGAAATATTTTAACTATTGTTGATAATACCTTTGCAAGCCCTTATTTTCAAAAACCGCTTGAACTCGGTGCTGACATTGTTGTTCATAGCACAACAAAATATATAAACGGACACTCGGATTCCGTAGGAGGAGCAATAATGTTAAATAATGAAGAAATCTATGAGAAATTAAAATTCAATCAAAATGCGACAGGAGCAATACTTTCTCCCTTTGACAGTTATCTTGTATTAAGGGGAATGAAAACACTTCATGTGAGAATGAAAAAGCATGAGGAAAATGCAAAAAAACTTGCAGAGTTTCTTGAAAATCACCCGAAGGTATCAAAAGTCTATTATCCTGGATTAAAATCCCATCCCCAATATGAACTTGCAAAAAAGCAGATGAGGGGATTCGGAGGAATGATTTCTTTTGAAATAGATGGAACATTGAAACAGGCAAAAAAATTTGTTGAATCTTTGCAAATTTTTGCTCTTGCTGAGAGTCTCGGAGGAGTTGAGTCCTTAATTGAACTTCCCTATTTAATGACTCATGCATCGCTTACAGAAGAAGAAAGAAAAAAGACAGGAATTAAGGAAAATTTAATAAGGGCATCGGTAGGGATTGAAAACACAGAGGACCTAATTGAAGATTTTGAAAGGGCGTTTAGAGCTATATAATGGGCAGATACATAGTTCTTCTCGGACACGGAGCCTTTCCTTCGGATTTCCCGAAGAATAAAATTTCAAAATATTTGGGACTGCGTCAAAAATTTATGAAAAAAGAATTGAACAATAAAGAAAAAAACGATTTTAAAAAACTTGAAAATGAAATACTTAAATTTAAAAGAACAAAAAAGAATGACCCTCATTTTTATTTTCATAAGAAATTAACAAGAGTAATTGAGAAAGAACTTAAAATAAAATGTTTTTTTGCTTTTAATGAGTTTTGTGCTCCTTTACTTGAAGATAGCATAAAAAAAATATATGAAAGAGACAAAAATGCGGAAATTTTAATTATCCCCACAATGTTTACCGGGGGTATTCATATTCAAAGGGACATTCCGCAAAAAGTAAGAGAAATAAAGAAAAAATACAAAGTAGCAAAAATAAATTATTTTCCATTTAAAGAAGAATTCATTTCGGATTTTTTTATAAAACACATAAAATCCCTCTTAAAATAACTTGAAATTTTAAAATTTTTATTGTATAATAACATCATACCTGTATAATGTATAAAGGAGGTGAAAATATGTTAAAACTTGATGAAAAAACAAAAAAGGAAATCCTGCCCAGGATGAAGAAAATTGAAGGGCAGGTTGCCGGAATTTGTAAAATGGTTGAAGAAAGAAGATACTGTATTGATATCATAAATCAAATTACTGCTGTAAGAAGGGCTCTTGAAAAAGTCGCTCTTATTATTATGGAATCTCACATAAAAAATCACGTTGCAGAAGCAATAAAATCCGATAAAAATAAAGATGAAATGATAGAGGAACTTACGGAGACAATATTCAAATTCCTGAAATGAGGGAAGAAAGGATAAATCTTAAAATAGGCGGGATGACCTGTGCTTCCTGTGTAAGGACCGTAGAAAATGCTTTAAAACATGCGGAAGGTGTGCTTGGTGTAAAGGTAAATCTTGCAACAGAGACTGCTTTTATAAAATATGACCCTAAGAAAATAAATCTTGATAAAATTGTAAAAACAATTGAGGATGCGGGATATAAAGTTTTGAGAGAAGAGGAAAAATTTGAGGAGGATGAAAAAGAGAAGTATATAAAAGAACTTAAAAAAAGAGTTCTTATCGGTTTTGTTATAGGTGCAATTCTTTTATTTCTTACTTATGGAAAATTTTTGGGAATTAATTTTCAGAAAATACCGTATTTTTTGTGGATTCAGTTTTTTATAGCGACTCCCGGAGTATTTTACACGGCATTTCCTGCATTCAAAAAAGCCTTAAAATCCCTTTATAACAAAACTCTTAACATGGATGTAATGTATGCAATGGGAATAGGTTCTGCTTATTTTGCAAGTATTCTTGCGACCCTTTCTCTTATTCCTGAGAATTACATTTTTTATGAAGCTGCGGTATTACTGGGTGCATTTTTGATGCTCGGAAGGTTGCTTGAAAATATTGCAAAAGGAAAAACATCCGAGGCAATTAAAAAACTCATAGGTTTAAAAGCAAAAGAAGCAACTTTAATAAAAAACGGAAAAGAAATTAAGGTCAAAATAGAGGAAGTCAAGCCTGATGATGTATTTATTGTAAAGCCCGGAGAAAAGATTCCGGTCGACGGAATTGTAATTGAGGGAGAAAGTTATGTGGATGAAAGTATGATTACCGGTGAGCCTGTTCCGAATTTAAAAAAAGAAGGTGATGAAGTTATAGGTGGTACAATTAATAAAAATGGATTTTTAAAAATAAGAGCAACAAAATATGCAAAAGATACCTTGCTTTCTCAGATAATAAAAACAGTTCAAGAAGCCATGGGTTCAAAACCGCCTATACAGAGACTTGCAGACAAAATAGTTGTCTACTTCATACCCCTTGTCTTTACAATTGCTGTTTTATCTTATATTTACTGGAGATTTTTCGGGAAAGTTGAATTTATTTCTCCTTCTTTATTTGCCTTTCTTTCCTTTATTTCTGTTCTTGTAATTGCTTGTCCCTGTGCTTTCGGGCTTGCAACTCCGACAGCAATAACCGTGGGTATGGGAAAAGGAGCAGAGATGGGAATACTTATAAGAAACGGTGATGCACTTGAAATTGCAAAAAATATAACTGCTATTATTTTTGATAAAACAGGAACATTAACCCAGGGAAAGCCCGAGGTTCAGGATATAGTGGTTTTAGATGGGGATAAAAGAGAACTGTTATTTTTTGCCGGTTCTGCTGAAAAAATGTCCGAACACCCGATTGCTGAGACAATATATAAAAGGGCTAAAAAAGAGAAAATAAATATAAAAGAGCCGGAAGAATTTGAGATAATAGCAGGTAAGGGTGCAAAGGCAAAAATTGAAGGAAAGGAAGTTTTAATCGGAAAAAAGGAATTTCTTATAGAAAAGGGAATCAAAATAGAAAGCAAAATAAAAGAGAAAATAGAAAAATTTGAAAAAGAAGCAAAAACCGTTATTCTTGTTTCGGTAAACGGAAATATTAAAGGAATTATAACCGTATCCGATACAATAAAGAAAAACGCAAAAAATGTTATTTCTTATTTAAAGAAAAAAGGGAAGAAAGTTTTTATGATAACAGGGGATAATAAAAGAACAGCCTTTGCCATTGCAAAGAAACTCGGAATTGAAAATGTAATTGCGGAAGTTTTGCCGAATGAAAAAAGGGATGAGGTTAAAAAGTTGAAAGAAAAGGGAGAAGTTGTTGCTTTTGTAGGAGATGGAATAAATGATGCACCTGCACTTGCAGAGGCTGATATAGGTATTGCGATAGGTTCCGGAACGGACATAGCAATTGAAACGGGGGACATTGTTTTAATCAAAAATGACTTAAGGGATGTAATAACAGCAATTGAGTTATCATCAAAGACTTTCTCAAAAATTAAACAAAATATATTCTGGGCTTTGTTTTACAATACCATTTTAATTCCTTTTGCTGCGGGGCTTTCTTATGTTTTATTCAAATGGGCTTTCAGACCGGAACTTGCTGCACTTGCAATGGCTTTCAGTTCGGTGTCCGTTGTTACAAACTCTTTACTTTTAAAAAATTTTAAACCTTTATAGAGGTATGGAAAGGAATAATAAGCATAAAAAAGCCTGCAAAAAGTGTAATATAAATACTTCTGAAAAAGAAGAAAAATCCTTTAACAATATAAAAGAGATATCTTTTATTCTTCTTTCCGGTCTTCTGCTTTTGATAGGGATTCTTTCGGAAAAAATTTTGCATAAAGACAATTTATATATTCTTGAATACATAATATACATTTCTGCCTATCTGATAGCAGGCTTTAATGTTTTAATAAAAGCAGGTAAAAACATTTTAAAAAGGGATTTCTTTGATGAGAATTTTCTTATGTCTGTTGCAACACTCGGTGCAATTGCAATCCATGAATTGCCTGAAGCGGTTGCGGTAATGTTATTTTTTAAAATAGGAGAGTTCTTTCAGGAATTATCCCTTAATCGTTCAAGAAGGTCAATAAGGAAAATTCTTGAAATAAAACCGCGTTATGCGAATTTAAAAAAAGATAGAAAAATTGAAAGGATACTCCCCGAACATGTAAATCCGGGAGATATAATTATTGTAAGACCCGGAGAAAAGGTTCCTCTTGACGGTGTGATATTAAAGGGAGAGTCTTATGTAGATACCTCTCCCATAACCGGAGAGTCGGTTCCCAGGTTTTTAAAAAAAGGGGATAGTATTCTTGCAGGAGTGATAAATAAAAACGGACTGCTTGAAATAGAGGTTAAAAAGCCTTTTAATGAATCAAGCATAAATAAAATTTTAAAATTAATTGAGGAGGCAAAAGAGAGAAAGGCAAGGGCCGAGAAATTTATAACAAAATTTGCAAAATATTATACACCCTTTATTCTTCTGCTTGCTTTATCAATTGCGGTTTTTCCTCCGTTATTTATAGAAGGAGCAAAATTCTATGACTGGATTTACAGGGCACTTGTTCTCCTTGTAATCTCGTGTCCCTGTGCACTTGTAATAAGCATACCCCTTTCCTATTTCGGAGGAATAGGTGCTTCTTCAAAAAATGGAATATTGGTAAAAGGGTCAAATTACCTTGATATGCTTAACAGTATAGACATATTTGTTTTTGATAAAACGGGCACTCTAACCAAGGGGACATTTAAAGTTAAGGAAGTTGTTGCTTTAAACGGTTTTAAAGAAGAAGAAATAATTGAAATTTCTGCGTTTGCTGAATACCATTCAAATCATCCTATAGCGGTTTCAATAAAAGAATATTACGGAAAAAAAATAAAAGGGGTAAAGATAGAGAATTTTCGGGAAAAGGAGGGATTCGGTGTTTTTGCAAAAATAAACGGAAAAAATGTGATGGTCGGGAGTGACAGAATGCTTCATGAAAATAATATTGAACATAATTTATGTAAAGGTGAAGGAACAACGGTTCATGTTGTTATCGGAAATTTATATGCCGGTTATATTGTAATATCGGATGAAATAAGGGATGATGCAAAGAAAATGGTAGAGGAGATTAAAAAACTCGGAGTAAAAAGGGTAGGTATGCTTACAGGAGATGAGAAGTTCCCGGCAAAAATAGTTGCGGAAAAAATAGGTATTGATTTTTATAAGGCGGAGTTATTGCCTCATGAAAAGGTGAGAGAGATTGAGGAATTAAAGCAAAAGGGAAAGGTTGCATTTGTAGGAGACGGAATAAATGATGCTGCTGCGTGTGCAAGGGCGGATGTCGGAATAGCAATGGGTGCAATGGGACAGGATGCTGCAATTGAAAGTTCAGATATAGTTATAATGGATGACTCTTTATTCAGGATTCCTAAGGCTATAAAGATAGCGAGAAAAACAAGGAGAATCGTTTGGCAGAATATAATATTTGCTATCAGTGTAAAATTATTCTTTGTAATTGCGGGTTCCTTCGGAGTAGCAACCATGTGGGAAGCGGTATTTGCAGATATGGGAGTTGCTTTAATTGCCATATTTAACGCAATGAGAATATTACGTACCCGAAATACTTAGAGAAATAAAATACCTCTTATTGCATAAATGCAACTGTTACAGAGATTATAAACGCAATAAACACAGAAACGCGACAAATGCAATTAACACAAAAGGTAGCGGTGCGACTCATCGCATATGTAGGAGCGATTTCCTAATCGCGAGGATTTTCCTTTAAGAAATTTTTTTATCGCCGTAAGGATACCGCTCCTACATCATATTTCTCTGTAGGAGCGGCTTCCAAGCCGCGATAATGCCCCTTTTCTTCCTCCCGCTTATGTCAAAAATCTTCACATCAACCCAAATCATTAGATAAAGTCAAAAAATTTTCAAAAATTTGTAAAATTTAGTATAGGAAATAAAAAATTTAGGGATTAAAATTAATTGAATACCGAATTTGCCTTGTAAAATTTCTAAAAATTAACAATTTTTATAATTTTGAACGCTCCTCCCCCCTTCTTTCTTTTGTAAAAGAACCTTTAATTTTATTAATCAAAAAAATTAAAAAACTGTCTAAATACCAAAGATTCTGACATTTCCAAAGCACCTTTAAAAACACTCCACCACTCCTTACTCCATACAATCACCTTAAAAATTTTCTGCCTTGCATGGCTTACTATATAACCTACCGCTAAAAACATGTAATACCTGAACCTTTGGGGGACTTTTGTCCCCCAAACCCCCTGTTTTTTAATTTCTAAATTTTATTCTGGGGAGTTTGAGGGGCAAAGCCTCCCAATGAATTAAACTATCAATCTCTTTCTCCGTTAACCTGCCTAAATACAAAAGCTCTTTATGCTTAACCTTCCCGTCTTTGTCCCTATAACCCTGAACAATGCTTACATATTTATATGTCTTACCGTTTTTCTTCCTTTTATTTATTTTTACAAACATATTTAATTATACAACGAATTTTTTAATTTGTCAAGTATTAGGAAAAATATTTTTAAAAAGTCTCTACAACAAAATTTTGAAAAATTTTAAGATAAAATACCCAAAACACAAGAAAAATCAAGA
>JAJRUZ010000075.1 GCA_024277525.1 Caldifarciminota bacterium
ATAGTACTTATATGCTCTGCGAGAAGTGCTTTCAATGTTTCCTCTCCATCATTCCAGCCGCAATCAGGATTATGGCATTTATTGTATCCTGCTTTTTCATCGTATTGGAAAGTTGGTTTTTCACATGCAGGACAAGGAGTTCCTGGAAGCGCCTTAAGTATCGAATTAAGGGTAACAGCTTTTCTTTTATTCGTATGTTTTCTTAGTTTTCTTTTCATTTTTTTCTCCTCACATTGAATAAAGGATTTGAACCTTAAAAATTAAAAGTCTTCTCATTTTTAAATTTTGTGTTGCGGGTTAATAAATAATCATATAGTCTTTCGCTCTTTACACCCTCAAATTTTATTATTGTAATTTTGTCTCTATACCGTCCAAACAGTTTCTTGCCCTCGGTAGACGGATAAGGGTCTATATAAATTACTTTTTTAATTCCTACTTCTATAATCACTCTGGCACAGATAAGACACGGAAAGGTGGTAGAAAACAATACAGCACCTTTTATTTTATCAAGGTCTTTTTTAAGAGCATTAATAATAGCTCTTTCCTCAGCATGAAGTGCTCTACATAAATCAAGTTTTCTGATCAAACTTTCTTTCTTCTCTCTTCCAAAGATTACTTTCTTCTCAACACATGAAGGATTTATGCATTTATCCAAAATTATTTCAATAGGGATTCCACAGTTCGGACATTTTCTTACATTTTCTTTGTGACATTTTCTTTCTTGAGCACATAGAGGAATACCTAACGGAGATTCATTATATCCTTCACCTAACACATTCATATTTCCATTTTTATCTTCTTCTATAATAACTGCTCCTACTTTCCTTTTTAAACATTGAGATTTTTGTGCTATTTTTTGAGCTACTTGCATGGCTCTCTCTTCCACAGAAGGTTTAAATTTTTCTTTGCCATAAATTAAGTTTAAAATTCTGTTTAATTTATTAAATAATTTTTCTTTCCGTGTAAAATTATTATTAATAATTATGTCTGCTTGTGCTACACATCTTGTAACTTGCTGTCCCCAAGGCGGTTCTTCTTCTCCTGAATCCCTCATATCATCTGCTTGGAAATATTCCTTTTTAAAATATTCTAAATTTTTTTTATTTTTTATTCTTTCCCATCGTATTTCAGCATCGGTATCTACTGCAATTAATATAAATTTATCCCTAAAAACGGTTCTCAGCGTCTCTACTTCATGATGATTTCTTATACCATCTATTACAATTGAATTTGAAAGAAGTTCATCAAAATGAAAATTTTTAACTATTTCCAAACTTGCTGATTTTAATTGAATATTACCCTCTTCTACTTGTTTTACAGTTAATTTTTTTACAGAAGAAGGGGACTTTGATTTTTTCGACAAAATGTCTAATTCCGTAAGGAAGACTCTCACTAAATAATCATATATTTTTTCAGGAGTAGCATACTTCTCACGCAATTCATTCCCTATATCTTGCAAATTTCTTCTTGTTTCAAATAATTTCCTTTTTTTACATATTTTTTTAATCCATTTGCTTAATGGATAATACTGAAATCCTTTTTCTTTTTCTAAATATTTAGCAGCAGTGGTGCATCCACTACCAAAAGGACCTGTGAAACCGATAATTATCGGCTTTTCCATTTTTATTCTCTTTTAAGTTGATAAAATCTTCTTCTTTTTTTCATTTTGTAAGGGAATGGAATTTAATTAAATATTTTTTATATTTTATTGATATTTTATTCAAGCATACAGCATCCAAATAATACGCACTTTCAAGTTCTGGAATCAAATTGTCTTTAAGGATTACTCCTGCATATCCTGTGCTCACAATCAAGTTTTCGTTTTTAAACTCATTTGGTATTATAGGATCTTTATAAAAAGCTTTATGAGTAAATTCGGCAAATTCAAGAAATAATTGTATATCATCTTCATTAAGTCTTTCCGGCTTTTCTTCTGAAAAGGTTGTTTTTACTTGGATAAGAGGAATATGAACCCATTCTTTTTTCAATTTTACTCCCCATACATCGGCAGGGCTTCTGCTACCGGGTGATAATGTGGCGGTATAACCCTTTTTTTCCAATATTTCTTTTATAAATTCCTCTCCTATTTTGCCGATTTTTTGTAAAGAGTATTCTGTTTCTTTTTTTAAAGTCATTAGTCTTTCAAGAATCCCTGATTTTTTGATTATTTTTTCCCATTCATTTATTGTATTTTTAACAAATTCATTAAACCACACCATAATGTTAATTTTTAATGGAATATAATTTGAATTTTACAATTTCAGACTCCAAATTTGCAAAAAGTTTTTAAACTTTAAAGAAGTAAATTTTATATGAGAAAATTGACCTTATATTCAAAAAAGAAAGGAAGAAAAGTAATAGGAGTAAAAATACCTTTTACACAATATTTGAGTTTATTCAATTATGAGTCCTTTGTTAAAATTTTATTTAAATTTTTGGATTCTGCTGTAAAGGATAATAAAGAAAAAGAAGTAATTTGTTGTTTAATTAATTCAAAAAAGAAAATAGAGGGTTTGGAAGATATTGTTGAAGTAAATTCTCTTCAAAAATTGGCTTTTATTCCATTAGAAGATTTATCATCACAATTATCAAAAATATCAGAAATTCCTTGGTTTGATTATAATTATTTTAAAGGATCAAAAAGAAGTAAGAAGGAATACGAGTATAAACTTCCTTTATTTGAATTTGTATTCAATAATATGTTTACTTTTTCTCCTCTTTCTAAAAATTGGTCTAAATTATTCGATGTTTTAAAAGAAATAAAAATCAATTTGTTTCCTCCTATTTTACGTGTGTGTCCTCCGGAAGAGTTCGATTTCAAAAACTTATATAAATTATGGGTATTTGGAAAAAATGCGTCGGGGTTTGTAGAAGTAGAAAGAGAAGGTAAAATTAAAGAATATAAAAGTAAATATTATTACGAACAAGACAGAAGAAGATATAATAGCTATGATTTTGGAATTTTTGTTTTATTTTATAAATTTTAATTGAAAGTTCAGTTATATTAATTTATAATTAATTTTATGAATTCTGAATGGGATAAAATCGCGGAATGGTGGGATAAAAAAATCGGAGAAGAAGGAGATGTTTTTAGGCGTTTTTTATTAAATCCTTACTTGTTTAAACTGATCGGGAAAAATCCACAAAGAATTTTAGATGTGGGTTGCGGAAACGGATATTTTGCGAGAAAATTAGCAAAAGAAGGACATAAAGTTTTAGGCATAGATAATTCTCCCAAAATGATTTTCTTTGCTCAAAAAAGAGAAAAACATAAACCTACAGGAGCAGAGTTCAGAATAATGGATGCAAGAAATTTAAAATCTTTACCCAGGGGATTTTTTGATACAGTGATAGCAAATGTGGTTTTAGAAAGCATAGATGATATAGATTCTGTATTCGAAGGAATTAAATTTGTATTAAAAAAAGAAGGAAATTTTATCTTTTCTATTTTACATCCTTGTTTTATAACCCCCGATTTTTATATCCCGAATTTAAAACCAAGAAGAAATCTTTATTTTCTTTCAAAACCAATATACATTAAAATGGGGGGTGCTCCAGAAAAAATTATGTTTTTTCACCGTCCTCTTCAGTATTATTTTTCTAAACTGATAAGATTCAGATTTAATATACAGCGAATGATAGAACCTCCATTGACAAAGAAGTTTCTTATTGAATTAAAGAGAGAAAATCCAGAAGAACAAGTGTTAAATAAAGGTACTTATTTTATAATAATTAAGAGTAAAAATGAATAAAAATAAAAAATCAGGAGCAATTGAACTGTTTTTGAATTGCCCTTTATTTAAAGATGTTAGTGATAAAGAAAAAGAAAAAATAAAAAATATATTCATGAAAAGTAAAGAAAAATGGGGAATTGAAGATATTGTTGGACTTAAAAAAAGATATGGAATAGAAAACTACTATATTCAAAGCTTTACCCCCATACACCACAATAGATTGTTTTTCTTGATAGAAGGGAAAGTAAAAATGGGATTTCTATACGAAAATTATTTCGTTGGCTTTTTAGAATTAAAAAAGGGAGAATATTTCGGAGAATTAGAAATCAGTATTATAGAAGGAATGGGAAGATTTCCTTATTTCCCGTTGAGAATAGAATTTGAGGAAAATTGTAAAATTTTAACTATAGAAGGAGGTTTATTAAAAGAAATAATGGAAAATTTTCCAAAGGTAATGAAGAATTTTACAAGAGTTCTTCTTTACAGGGAAAGAGCTTTTACTTGGCGAATGATAGTAGATACTCTTGCTTTAACCTCTACCCGAGAGGTAAGAAGGAAAATCCATAATAAACCAGTTCTTAAAATAATAGGGAATCTCTTATTTTTAGTGGATTGGGCACGTTCTAAAGGAGAGAATTACATTTTAGAGACTTCTTATGAAATTCAAAAAAATATAAAAGGTACTGCTGTTTTTGTTTTTTCCGAAATTGATTCTTCCGAGATTGATTCTGAAAGTGAGTTAAATATTGAAACCATTTTTAAGTTATCTGGGCATAGTAAAACGACATTGCATGAAAAAAAGTTTTATTCTCCTTTATCCCGTTTAGGTATTTTTGAATTAAAAACTAAGAATAAAAAAGGTATTTTTATATTATGTATAGAATATATTTATTTTTTCTTAAAGAGAATAGGAAAACTGAGTGAAGAACCATATTTTGCTTATAAAAAAATAAATAAATTATCACAATTTTTAAAGGGTAAAAAAGAGGAAAAAATAGAATTATGTATAGGGAAAAAAATAATGAAACCAGAAGATTTAAAAGAAAATTTAGATAAAATAATCTCTCATATTTCTTCTGAATTAAACATTGAAAAGAAATGTATTTTTGAGAGTATCATTAACACTTTAAAATGGGAAATAGGCTGGTTTTATTCTCTTGACGGTGAAGCTCTGTAATTATTTCTTTAAAAAGAGTTATAATACACAATTTTTCCATTTTTCATAATTATTACTTTACTAAAATTTTCCCTACAAAAAATTAAATCATGAGAAATTGCTATTATTGTTTTTCGTTGTTTTTTCAGAATGTTTATTATTTTTTTAATAATTTTCTTTTCTTTATAATCAAGCCATAAAGTAGGTTCATCTAAAATAACAATATCGGTATCCATGGATAATATAGAAGCAATTGACAAGAGTCTTCGCTTTGAATAAGGTAAATCGTAAGGATGCCAATTTTTATACTCAGAAAGTTCTGTTATATTTAGCGCAAATTCTACCATTTTTTTGACTTTATGAGATGAAAACCCTAAATTTGTCGGTCCGAAAGATACCTCTTTTTCAACATTATCCAGAAATATTTGGTCATCAGGATTTTGAAAAGCAATTCCGACCTTTTTTGAGAGTTCTTCTGTTGAGAATTCTTTAGTATTCCATCCATTTACCCATATATCTCCCTTATCTGGTTTTAAGAGCCCGTTAAAATGTTTTATTAAAGTACTTTTTCCAGCTCCATTGTGACCAATCAAGCATACTGTTTCTCCTTTATCTATGGTTAAATTTATATTTTTTAATACATAATTCTTTTTATCGTATGAAAACCATAAGTTTTTCACAATAATTCCCATTTTCCGATTTTTTCTAAAATTTTTTGTTTCAATTTTTTATAAGATGAGGAAAATAAAAAGGGTTCTATTCCCCATTTCTCCAAGTTTTTCCTCTCTTTAATAAGTAAGGAAGTTGGTCCCCAAAAAACCTGCCTCCCGTTGTTAAGAATTAAAGAATAATCAGTATATTCAAATATATGACTTATACTGTTTTCAATTATTATTCCTATTTTTTTGTTTTTTTTTATATATTCTCGGATTATATTGTATATTTTCTCTGTGCTCCAAAAATCGAGTAATGTAGAAATTTCATCCATTATAATAAGTTCTGGTTCTATAACCAAACCTGTTGCAATTGTTACCTTTTGTGTTTCTCCTCCAGAAAGTTCAAATACGTTTTTATTTTTTAAGTGTTCTATTTCTAATTTTTTTAAAATTTCATTTACCTTTTGAATTATTTTTTCTTTTTCTAACCCTTTATTTTCAAGAGGGAAAGCAATTTCCTCAAATACTGTCGATTTAATCCCTGATAATTGAGTATAAGGATTTTGCATTATGAGAGTGATTTTATCTTTAAAAGGAGAAATTTCTGATATTCTTTTGTTAAATATCTTTATTTCACCACTCAAATCTCCTTTTATAAAGGAGGGAATAATTCCTGATAAAATATATACCAATGTGGTTTTTCCTGACCCAGAGGGACCCATTACACCTAATATTTCTCCTTTTTTTAAACTTAATGATATCCCTACTAAGGTGAATTCTCCTTTAGAATATTTAAAGTTTAAATTTTTTATCTCAAGCATACCCTAAAAAAGTAAGTATTTTATAAAGTAATAATATTAATAAAAATAAGAATAAAAATTTTCTTATTAACTTCTGCCTTTTACTATCAGATAATTTATAAATACTGGTTTTCCTCCCTTTAAAGAAAAATCCTTTCAATTTTAGTGATACTGCTCTTTGTTCCGTCTCTATAAGTGCTGAATAAAAGAGAGGACTTACCAAAGGTAAAAATGCTTTTGCTCTAATTATGATGTTCCCTTTTATCTTAAGTCCTCGGGAAAGTTGGGCTTCTTTAATTTTATGAATTTTTCTTTCAATTATCGGTTTGAACTGAAATACCGAAAGGATAATATATCCTAAAAAAGGGTTAAAGTTTCCTTGATTAATTAGACATAAAATCTCTTGAGAAGAGATTGCATTTCCTATAAAGAGAAAACCTATAAACAAGATTAAAATTTTAAGGAAAGTTATAATACTTTTAAGTAAACCTTTGGAATAAAGGTTTATAAAGCCTATATGAAATATTTGTCCTTCTTTATAAAAGAATCCATGAAGAATTGTTAATAAAATTAAAAAAGGGAAAGACACTTTCATAGCTTTTAAAAATAAATGTAACATCTCTGTGTGTTTAAGCCATAAAAATAGTATTAAAAATATTAAAGGTGATATAAACAAAAAGTGTTTTTCTTTTATGAAAAGTGTTAAAAATATAAATAAAAATATAATTTCCAACTTGGTAAGAGGATGATATTTTTTATATTTAGGAATATGGTTGCTAAAGGTTGTTGGCTCCCGGGAATTGTTGAACATATCTTTTGGGCATTCTTTTTATAATTATCCATGCAAAAATGTATGTGAATAATTTATCTATAGGATCAGAGGATAAGCCCGAAAGCAAAACTGCTTGTAATAAGTTTTTACCTGTAGCTTTGAAAAAGATTACTAAGGCATCTGTGCCTGCAAGACTTATGCCTCCGAATACAAAAGTTGTAATCGGAGCAGAAATAATTGCCGCGATTATTCCTGTGATTATGCCATTTAAACCTATTAGGTACCATTTTTTAAATCCTCCTATTTTTGAGATAAAACCTGCATACAGTCCTATGATAGCGGCTGTCCCGGCATACCACGGCATAGCAGGTGAAATAAATAATCCCCCTATTAAATTGGACATTATTCCAGTTAAAGCCCCGAACCATGGTCCTGCAAGCACACCGCATATTACGGTTCCTATTGAGTCAAGATAAAGAGGTAATTTCAGCCACGCTACTATACCTCCTACTACAAGATTTATGCTGATAGCAATGGGTATAAAAGTTATTTCTCTTATTTTTTCCATAATTACCTCCTTGTGAGATAAAAATTTAACATTTCATTTTTAAAAAGTCAAATTAATTTTGTTTTCCAAATTTGAAAATTATTTTTGTAAATTTGTAATAAGTCTTAAGTTTAATTTTTTTATTTATAACTTGATTATGATTTGCTTTGTTTTTAAAAAAAGAGCATTTTTTATTGAGGGGTTCAATTCCCGTGAGATTTTACGGGAGGTATAAAATGATACATGTAGATTTTTTCTTATTAGCCCCGCTTTTGTGGGGCTGGGTATTGATGCTGGTTTTCCTTCTCGCCGTGAGGTTTCCTCTCGTATGTGTATCTCCCGAACCGGAAGACAAAAATAAAGAGGATGAGGAAAAAAATGATGTTGAACAGGAAAAACTTGAAAAGGAACTCGTAAGAAAGAAATATGAATTGAAAAGGATTGAACTTGAATATCAAAAAAAACCGATTGCGGAAAAATTTAAAGAAATGTTGAAATACATGGAAAGACTCGTTCGACTGCCGAATCATGTAATATCTATGCTCATACAATATCTGATTTATCTGGCATTAGGAGTTGCTACGGGAGTTGCAGTACTTGCCATATGGAATGTACTTCTCTTGCAGGGATTTGAGGGTGATGATGTTTTCGCTTTCAGTGCGATTGCCATGGAACTTATATGTGCAAAATGGTCTCTGCATCTTTTCTTTTTACCGTATGTGAAATGGAGGAAATTGAAAAACAAGGAGATTTACGGCGGAGAATTTATAACTTTTTATGATAAAATTGACCTCATCCTCAGGGGTACCCTCGCGTGGATTTTTGCACTTCTCCTGTTTTTAATAGTAGTATTGTTCTCGTACTTTCGCGGAAGATTATTTCTTACCCTGTATGCAGAGGAAAGCTGGGCGTATCTGTTCTTCTGGATTCTGTTTCTCATGGGAATTGTGATACCGTACACGATTGCATACTTGGTTGAGTGTGTTATCTTCCCTCAATGGGAGCGGATTAAAAGGTCCCGGGAAGCCGAGAAATTACTTGAATTGAGAGAAAAATACATCGAAATTGAAAAAGAACTTACAAAATTGCCGATTGAAGAAGAAAAAGAGCTTCTCGAGTTAAAGCTGAAAAGAAGAAAAAAAAGAAATTCTTCCTTCTGGAGAAACTTTATCAAAAGGATCAGAAGAGATGGCTTATATGCGATATTGCTGTTCATCCTGTTATCTTTTCCTCCCGCTGTATCAGCCAAAACAACAAAAAATCTTGTTGTAATAACGATTGATCGGTCTGGATCAATCAAAGAACAAGAGTGGAAGCAATATAAGAAGGCTGTTATGAATATCTGTAAAGATATAAAGCCGAATACTACTCTTATTTTGCTCTCCTTCGGGACTTATGTGGATAACGTAAAAACTTTACAGTCTCCATCCCATGCCGGGCTCGGAAAGGCTTTCATAAAGAAGTTTTTAAAAAATGAAGTCTTCCCTCTTGTCCATGAAATATTTAAAGCTCCTCCTACTCATAAAAACACCGATTTTGCCTTGCTTTTTGCTACCTTAGATCTCATGATTCCTGATGGAGAGTATAAAGAGAAAAAGATTTATATACTCACGGACGGATTTCTCTCTTATAAAAAATTTGATTTTCAATACGGCAATCTGGATGAAGAGAAGGTGAATAAATTATTACAAATCTTCCCTGTCTTTAAATTTTTGAAGGATGCTGAAGTGTATATGATGGGATTGGGCGGGGTTCTGAAACCTAAGTATGAAAAACCGAAAACTCTTGAAGAAGCTATAAAAGAAACCAGAAAGGTGCAGTTGATTAGGCAATTTTGGGAGAGATATTTTGTCAAATGTCAAGCCAAAAAAATCGTCGTATCTTCGGTTTTACCGTGAAAAAGGGGTTCAATCCCCCTTTAACTTTTATTTAAGGGGGGTGATAAAATGAAAGCTTTACTTTATGTGATAATTTTCTCACAGACGGTTTTCGAGGTTAAACCATCAAAAGACACTCTTGTGGTGTCCCTTTCTCCTCTGCTTGTTGATGAGTTTATAAAAAGGAATATGCGACATACCATGAGTTTTGATTGGGGGTGGAAGATAACATGGGATTTCAAGGAGAAAATTATTTCGGTGAGATATATTGAGCCTTTGTTTGTAACTCCTCGCCTTACAGTGGATAAATTTCAAATACCTATATTTCCTTCGTACGGAATCCGATTGCTTTTCATAAAACAAAAACAAGGATACAATGTCAAAGCCTTGTATCTTAAAGAGATTGATGTAAGGTCAAGCAAGGGTTCAATTCCCTCTTCCCCGGCACAGAAACAAGGGGGTGAATCATGAAAGTGATTATTATGTTATTCTTTATATCTCAGGCGTTTAAATTTGAGCCTTCAAAAGGTGAATTCTTCTTCGAAGTTTCTCCTGAAGCGATGAGACAGTTTTTTGAAGCCGGTGGTTCTCAAACAATGCAACTCGGTGACTGGCAGATAAAACTTGATTTTAATGCAAGGATGATGTATGTGAAGTACAATCCTCAAAATTTTTTTGACAAACCCGTATTCGGAACCGATGCCTTCAGCATCCCTATTTCCCCCTCCAAGGGAGTAAGGCTTTCTATTAAGAGAGAGGGAAAGTTTTATAGGATAGAGGCAAGTTATATTATAGGGGAAGAAGAAAACGGAAGGTTACCTGAAAATGATGAGGAAGAAAATGCTTCTTATGAATATGATGAAGAAGAATTTTTACAACTTATTATTCAGCACGCCCGGTTCCTTATGCCTTACCGCAAGCATCGGTTCGACTGCAGTAACCGTTCTAATCTTCTTGCATGGATTCTCCGATATAGATACGGGTTTGATTCGTATGTGGCATGGAATGAAGATCATGCTTGGGTGTTGGTGCGGTTAAGAACAAAACCATACTGGATAGCCATAGAATGCGTCAGAGGAGATAAACCTGTTCTTATTTATCATGATAAAAAATATTATGACCCTATTGATTATCATACTCCCTTCCCTCCGGATACATGGAATCCCGATTGGCAATTTCCGAAGGATTGGAATAAAGTTTTTGCTATTTATCTTAAATAAAAAGGAGGGTACCATGAGCAGGAGTGTTTCAGTGAATTTGAGAAGGAGACGTAATATCGGGCGTAGATTGAGGAATTTGCTCAGGGAGATGGCACGGGCATGTGAGCTCCTTCACCCTAAATATGCAATAGAGTTTTATGAAGAACTGGAAACAGAAATCGAAATTCCTTCCGAAATACTTACTGAATCTTTTGATTTTGAATACGGCGGATTTGACCTCGCTTTTACAGAGGAAAGTATGTATCATGAGGATTTGAAAGTAGAGTTAGTTTATATTCCCGAAGCATCGGTGACAAAAGAACAACAAGTGTTTGCCTTACCGGAAACACAACCGCTTAAAGCACTGCCTCCCGGTATTCCCGACGAATTAAAAATACAGGTATTTAATTTTATTGATTTAAGAAAAGCAAACAAGGAGGAGGATTATGTTTTTGTCAAAAAAATACGACATCATCATCCGTGAAAAAAGAGGGGCGGAGGAAAGGGTATTTTTTATTGACCCCCTCTTTTCCTCCGCCCCTGCCCTGGGGTTACAGAATGTGCCTGTAACGATTCTCCCGGAAAATTTTGAACCCGTAATTTTGAAATATAAGGACTATATTTTAAGTCCGGATTTTGAAAGGGACGCACGGGAGATTTTACGAGAATGTAGAGCCTGTCTTCTCGGTTGCGGTAGGAATAGGTATTCTGATAAAGCCCCTTGCGGAAGCACGGACACATTTCTGTATTGTGATCCTATTACCATTTGCGGCGAGGAAGGTGTTGTAAACCCGGCAGTGAAGATCCCGATAGCCAAACCGTGTATTATCGCCTGCACCACATGTCTGTTTGACCCTCATATTCAGGGTAATGCCTCTGTTCCTTTAAATGCTGATATATGGAGTAAAACAAGGGATATCTGTGATAAAGAACCCGTATGTTCCGTAGAATTCTGCGGAAAAGAACCCAATACGGAATTGCCCGGGATAATTGATTTTATCAGAAATTATCCTTTTGATAGACCCATAAGAAAACCTATTGTCTGGATTTCAAATCCTGCAATTGATTTGAGGATTTATGATATCCTGGATACTTTTGTGGATGTATATGTTGTGGATTGTAAATCCGATTCCTTCATTTTTTCCTTCCCCATAGACTGGAAAGAGTATGTAAGGGTATGTGTAAGGGCTATTGAAAGGGTTTCGGAAAACAGAAAAGTAATCGTGAGGATTTTGGCTCTTCCCGGTTGTTTTAATAAAATAAAAGATCTTGTAAATGCTCTTCTCTTTTTAAAGGATAGAATTTTTATCTCTGTAATTCGCTATATTAAACCACCTTGGAAAGACCTGAAAAAACCTTACGATAAAAGTATTTCGGAAAAGGAAATTACCAAGATTGAGGAATATATAAAGGAGAAAGGATTTCTTCTTGCTACGGAGCCTGAGAATGTATATATTTTCTGGAGAGATATTTTAAACCAAAGGGGTGGAAAATGAAAGAATATAAAGAAGTAAAGAAAATACAAAAACTTGCCCTAAGGTTTTTAAAAGAAATGGGCAAAGCGCATACACGTCTTAAACCGGGTGATTTCTTAGTATTGAGGTGTAATGAAAAAGAAGGCTATTGGATTGTTGTGATTCGTGACAGGGGTTATCCCTTTCTCCACTATTTTCTCGCTCGTACTCTACTTCTTCTCACTATACTATCTGCAATAACTTTTTTCATCTGGGCAATCTATAATATGGCTTATGAAAAAGAAATGACTTCGGGTGTAGCCTTTTTTAATTTCACTTGGCTGATACTCTGGATTCTTCTTGCTTTTTTCTTTTCTTATTATGAAAATGTAGTTTTGCCTCGAAAACACAGATTTTATCTTCATTTTCTGAGAATTTCTTCCGACGGTCATGTGGTGCAATACAGAAAAGTAAGTGCCGAAATGATGGATGAAATTAGAGATAATTTGATTACAGAAGAAGATGTTTGAAAGGGGGTGAGAAAATGAAAAGATATGAAGAAATAAGAGGCATCTGTTTAAACTTCTTAAAAGGTAAAACCTATGCAAAACTTACGGAGAGAAAAATATACAGAATTGAAAGGGAAGACGGTTTATGGAGGGTAATTTATATGGATAAGGGTTATCCTTTCCTTCTACTTTTAATTTTCATTTTTTTGATTTCCGCTACCGCAGGTTGTTTTATTATCGGAATGGTAGGTTGGATGGTATGGTGGATGGTTCTGGGCGGTGACCCTTCTTACATGCTTTCTTTCAATACCCAAATTCCCCCGATTGCAGGTTTTTTTGATGTTTTAACGTATAGTTCTATATTTTTGTTTTTTGCCTGCTTATTTTATTACTTCTTCTTACAATCCAGATACAGGATTTTTCAACATGAAATAGTTTTGAACGAAAACGGAAATATTCTTGAATATAAAAAGAAAGAAATAAAAAAAGGAGAGTAGAAAAATGAGGTGGTTAAGTATTTTTCTTTTAATCCTCTTCATCTTCATAATAGCGATATTCTTCCCTGATTATTATAGACAGATCTTCCCTAACCTTATTTCATTTTTGTTTCTCATTAGTTTTATAGGTCTGATAGTGTTTCTATTTGTACGACTCCTCTCTGACCCCAGAATTTCGTGGCAGAACTTATTATTGATAGCGTTGATTTTGGTACTTTTGAGTTATCTTTTTGCATACTTCTTCTTAAAATTCCCTCTTAAAATCGGTTTTAATCTCGATTTTGAGAGCCCTGACCTTAATAATCTTTTTGGTGATTTTTGTTTAGCCAATTTCTTGCAGGAGAGGAGATTGTATCTGAGTAATGGGTTGTGGCTTCTGCTTTTTATTGCAGGCGGATTGATGGGATGGTCTATAAGAGCTTTGAGGGGTAGGGGCTCGTTTATTTCTCTTGTTGCATCGCTTCTGCTAGTGTTCTGTCTGTGGCTATTTACCGTTATTTTTGTTCCCATTTTCCTCAACTTTCATTTTGACCCCTAAGTATGGAAAGAGATGTCATTTCGGCTGTTCGGGATTTTATTATTAGAGAGTTTTTAAACCTTCCATTCGGTATCATCTCTTTGCTTGTTAAAATTGCAATTTCTTTAACCTTGCTTCTTATAATCCTCCGGTTTACCTATCTTCGTTTTAATAAAAATCCTTTTCTCCAAATTATTATTGCTTTCTTTTTTCTGCTTTTCTTTTTCTTCCTTCCTCTGGAATTGTTAGTTTTTCCTTTGAAAATTCTTTTTCCTTTACTCTTTATATTATCTCTCTTTGCAATTTTCACGCTCGTGAGACCCCTTTCTTATTTTCTTGCTCCAACAAGAAGACACCAAAGAATTATTGCAAATATTATATATGCTTTAATTTTTTCTGCTTTTATCCTTCAAATTTTTATGAGTCTGAAATGAAAGAAAAAGAAATTGATAAAATTATTAAGAAAATAAAACTGGTGCTTTACCTTTCCTCTGAAGAAATTGTGAAAGAGGAAAGTCTTATAGAAACGCAAAATGGCTTGATAAAAGAGGAAAAAGAAACTTATATTGTAGTCCCGGGTGGTATTATACCACTTGAGAGGCTAAAAGAAGGGGTAATATGTGAAGTTTGCAAGAATATAGAGACAAGAACTTATAATGCGAATACGAAAGGGGTTATTTGTAATGACTGTCATCGCTCGGTCTGCCTTCGTTGTCTGAGGTTCTGGAAAGACAATACTCCTTTATGTGTTGAATGTTTTAATTTGCGTTACGAGAATGAAAATCTATGGGAAGATGACGAAAGACCTATTTGAATTGCTGAAAAAAATAAAGGAAGTAGGTATTGAGGATGATTATATAAACAAGTGTTTTGAGATAGCCCTTAAATTTCCTGAAACCTGTGAATTCCAGCTGTTTAAAATCAAACGAAGGTTGGGAAAGGTTTTATTAAAAAATGAAAGAAAAAAGATTAACTTACCGCAAGGTGATATATTCATAGGGTTTGATGATTTCGGTAATCCTGTATTTGCGCGACTTGATTATGAAATACCTCAAATGTTAATAGTGGGGAGCTCGGGATCAGGCAAAACGAACCTTTTAAAAAATATAATCAATCAGGTAAATGATAAGAGTTTTATTGTTTTTGAGGTGGCAAAAAAGGAATTAAGGGTGTTTATACATAAAGGTTTTAAAGTGCTTCCTTTTCAAAAGGATAAATGGAACCCTTTTTATCCTCCGAATATGAAGCTTGAAGAATGGCTGGAAATTTTCACTGATATATTTACGGACTGCTTTAACCTACGGATTGAAACATCCCTTGCCCTTAAAAAATTAATAAAAGAATACTCAAACAGCATTGCAGAACCCTCATTTAAAGGCTTTTATGAATTTTTGATTGAAAGGGCAGAAAAAGATAATAAAGTTTATACCATCATAAACATCATGAAACCCGTTCTGAATGTATTCGGAAATACATTCAATTGCAAAATCGGGTATCTTCAAGGGGAGGAGATTTTAAGAAATAATGTAATTTACGAGCTTGAAGGACTCTCTCCGGTATTTCAGGAATTTTTCATTAAATTAAAATTACAGTTTATTTATCATCTCCTTTTGGATAAAAAATATAATGATATAAAGGTCATAGCGGTTATTGAAGAAGCAAAGGTTATTCTCGGGAAGGAACGAAAAAGTACCGATTTCCTTTCAATGATTCTTTCAAGGGCAAGGGCACTCGGTCTCGGCTTTATATTTTTAACGCAGTCCCCTTCTGAAATCGGAAGGTTTGTTACAGAAAACATCTCACAAATCATTGCATTAAGGCTGGGTTATTCCGAGCTCTCCTTTCTTTCCTCTGTTTTACAAATGAATAAAAATGAACTTTCGGGTTTAAATATTCCTCATGCCTATTATTACAGAAGTGGACATCCTGCAATTAAAGTAAAAATACAGGAATTTAAAGACCCTCCTTATCCTTCTGACAAAGAGATTTTTGAAGCAATTTCAAAACTCGGTTATAAACCCTTAAAAACATTGAAGAAAAAGGAAAGGGCAGAGGATAAAGAATTGAAAACAGCAAGCGGTGACTTTGAGAGACTGATAAAAGATTTTCTCAATTTCATTTACGAGCATCCTCAAAATTATGTAAGGGAGATTTATTCCGTATTGAATCTCAATCCGGAAAAAGGAAACAGAATAAAGAAAATTTTGCTTGAACAGGGACTCATAAAAGAGGAAACCGTTATAACGGGTTCTGCTGGTAAGCCCAGAAAAAGGATTAAGCTCACCGATAAAGGTTATCAGTTTCTTGGTAAAACAGATAGTAAACATGAAGAATATAAAAATTTGATAAAAAGAATTCTTGAAAAATCCGGTTACATTGTTTTCAGTGAGGCGGACAGGATTGACATTACGGCTGTTAAAGGAGAGGAAAGAATTTTTATCGAGATTCAACTTAATACAAAAAATGTTAAGGAGAATGCGGAAAAACTCCTTTCAAAGAACGGAAGAAGGGTAATTCTGACCGATACACATGAATTGTGCAAAAACATAAGGAACATTATCCATCAAAATTTTGAAAAGGATGCGGATAAATTTGAGATATATTTAATTGAGGAATTCCTTTCCCTTTTTGATAAAAATAAGAAAAATATTCATAAAAAGAAGGAAAAACCCCAAATAAAAGAAAACAAATCTCAAACAAATTCAAAACAAAAGGAAGGAAATGAAACAAAAGATGGATTATGGACTGTAAAAAAGGTTGCTGAGTACCTTTCCCTCTCTGTTTATGCTGTATATGAGTTGGTGTATAAAAACGAGATTCCTTATTTAAAAATCGGGGGTTCAATACGATTCGAGCCCGAAGTAATTAAGAAGTGGGTAAAGGAAAAATATACCGAATATCAGGAAAAGAAAAAATTCATTTCAAAACTGAAACATGGCAAGGGTCTATAAAAGGAAGGGTAAGAAAGGTTTTACATGGTATGTGGATTATACCTTTAAAGGCAGGCGTATTCGCAGGGCTTTACCTTATGTAAAAACAAGGAAAGAGGCGGAAAAGGTTCTTGCAAGTATCCTTTCAAAGATTGCGAAAAAAGAGTATTTGGGGATAGAGGAAAAGGAAATTACTTTAGAAGAATTTACACATAAATATCTTGAATATTCAAAGACCTCTAAAAGTTTTAAGACCTATGAAATGGATTCAATTGCAATAAAGCATTTTCTTGAATTCATGGATAAAAAGGTCATGCTTTCTGAAATTACCAAAGAAGATATTGAGGAATTTAAAATATATCTTATAAAGAAAGGATTGAAGCCGAAAAGTATCAATAATTATTGCGGGGCATTGCGAACGATGTTCAATAAGGCAGTTGAATGGGAATATATAAAATCTTCTCCTTTTAAAGGAATAAAATTACTCAGATTGCCTCCGCCGAATTGGAAATGGATTACACCCGAAGAA
This sequence comes from Caldifarciminota bacterium, assembly GCA_024277525.1. GTDB lineage: Bacteria > Hydrothermota > Hydrothermia > Hydrothermales > JAJRUZ01 > JAJRUZ01. Next base: position 17,178 of record JAJRUZ010000075.1, read on the forward strand.
GCCGAAAAATTGATTCATTGTGCTTCTCCGCATCTTAAGCCTATAATTATGGTTGCATTATATACCGGGTTAAGGAAAAGTGAATTACTTTCGCTCAGATGGGAGAATATAGATTTCCATAATGAAGTAATAAGGATAAAAAAGACAAAAACAAGGAAGGAGAGGTTTATACCCGTGCATCCTCGTGTTAAGAAAATTTTACTTGAATTGTATTATAATAAAAAAAGTGAATATGTATTTACTTATATGGGAAAACCGGTAAAAAACATAAAAACATCGTTCAGAACCGCTGTTAAAAGAGCGGGGTTGAATTTGCGTTTTCATGATCTCAGGCATACTTATGCTTCTTGGCTTGTTATGGCGGGTGTTGATATAAGGACGATTCAAGAGCTTCTCGGGCATGCTTCCATCAGGATGACGTCCCGTTACTCTCATCTTGCACCTTCTCATTTAAGAAAAGCAGTTATGAAGTTAAGGGATGGCACAAATAAGGCACAATTATCCGTTCCTATCGGGAAAGTTCCTGAATTACAAGGTGTTAAGTAGCAACCGGTTCTGGTTTGCAACCAGGGGGTCGGCGGTTCGAATCCGCCCGGCTCCAACTTAAATTTGAATTTTTTAATGTTTTTAGGTTTTGTTGAGAACTGGAGGGAGTGTTTAATAAAATTGCAGAAAATTTAAGGAAATTTCTCCTTTTAAAGAAAATCGCGAACTTGAAATTGAAAAAATTTTTAGGTATAATTTTATATCATCGCGGGGTGGAGCAGTGGTAGCTCGTGGGGCTCATAACCCCAAGGTCGCGGGTTCGAATCCCGCCCCCGCAACTTGTATTTCTTTTATTTTATGGCTATTCCTGAAATTACTGATAAAGATTTTGAAGAAAAAGTCCTTAAATCGGATAAACCCTGTGTTATAGACTTCTGGGCAGAATGGTGTCACCCCTGCAAGATGATAGAACCATCAATGGAAGAACTTTATTCACAATATAAAGACAAAATTAATTTTTATAAATTAAATGTTGATGATAATTCAGAAACACCTTCAAAGTTTTATGTAATGAGTATTCCAACACTTTTATTTGTCAAAAACGGAGAAATAGTTGACAGGATAATAGGCGCGGTTCCCAAGAAAACAATTGAGGAGAGAATTAAATCCCTGATAGATTAAAATAAAAGTATGAAATTAATTTCTATTCCAAAGGTTTTAAGGGAAAAACTCGGTGAAGATGGAGCAGATGCCCTTCTGGACCTTATAAACGCAGCGGGTGAGGATATTAAAAATGATGTTATCAAGCTTTCCGAAGAAAAATTTGAAAAAAGATTAACAGAAGAAATATCCAAGTTACGAGTCGAAATGTCTAAAATGTATGCAAATCTTATTAAATGGATGTTCATTTTCTGGGTCGGGCAAATAGGAGTTATCACCGCAATTCTTTTTGCTTTTCTAAAATTTATGAGATAAGATGAATTTAAAAGAAGAAATTAAAAAAATTCTTGAATTGGTGAGATTGAGTGAAAAGGAAGAAAAAAAATATTTTGAACATTTTCCTAAAATAATAGATTTTTTCAAAAAGATAGATGAACTTGATTTGAAAGATGAAAAACCTTTTTTTTATCTTGAGCATTTAAAAACAGAACTCAGGAAGGACAATCCCGAAGAATTTGAAAATAAAGAATTAATTTTTAAGAATTCTCCGAAATTCAAAGGTAATTTCTTTATAACCGAAAGTCCAATTGAGTGAAATTAAAAGGATAATCTCGCTCTATAAGAATAAAGAGCAACTGCCGTCAGAGGTAATAAAAAAATATCTGGAAAAAGCAAGAAAAAATGAATTTAATTCTTTTATTTCCTTTAATGAAAAAGTTTTAGAGCAGGCAGAAGAACTTGATAAAAAAGTAAAAGAAGGGAAAATTAAAGGAAGGTTATTCGGCATTCCTGTTTCCATCAAAGATAATATTCTTATCAAAGGTTTGAAATGCACATGTGCCTCCAAAATACTTGAAAATTACATTGCTCCCTATGATGCAACGGTGATAGAAAGATTAAAAAAAGAAGGTGCACTTATAACAGGAAAAACGAATATGGATGAATTTGCAATGGGTTCCTCAAATGAGTATTCTGCCTTCGGACCTGCGAGCAATCCTTTTGATAAGGAAAGGGTTCCCGGAGGTTCATCAGGAGGTTCTGCAATTTCCGTTTCTGCTGACGAAGCTCCTTTATCTCTGGGTTCTGATACAGGTGGTTCAATAAGACTTCCTGCAAGTTTCTGCGGTGTTTACGGTTTAAAACCCACATACGGTGCTGTTTCAAGATACGGACTCGTTGCCTTTGCCTCCTCCCTTGACCAGATAGGACCTTTTGCAAAATATATTGAGGATGTTGAGATTCTGTTTGATGTGATTAAAGGAAAGGATGAAAAGGACAAAACGAGTGCTTATTATCCTGAAAGGGAAATTAAACCTTCATATCTGCTTAAAATAGGGGTTTTAAAAGATTCTTTTTCCGATAAAGTTGAAGATGAAATAAAAACTTCACTCGAGGAATTTATAAAATTACTTGAAAAGGAAAAAATCGCAGAATTTAAAGAGTTTGAGATGGAAAGTTTTGAATATGCAATTGCAGTCTATTACATAGTTGCATGTGCTGAAGCATCATCAAACCTTGCAAGATATGACGGTGTTTTATACGGATTTAAATTAAAGGGTAATAATCTGTGGGATATGTATGAAAAGACAAGAACAGAGGGATTCGGAGAGGAGGTTAAAAGAAGGATAATGCTCGGTGCTTTTGTATTAAAAAGCGGATATTATGAGGAATATTATGTAAAAGCACAGAAAGTAAGAACAAAAATTTTAAAGGAATTTCTGAAAAACCTTGAAGAATTTGATTTACTTTTAATGCCCGTTTCTCCAACACTTCCCTTTAAAAAAGGAGAAAAATTAAAAGACCCGATTTCCATGTATCTTTCGGACATATTCACAGTATCAATTAATCTTGCAGGTCTTCCTGCAATTGCCTTTCCCTTCAAATTATCAAAACAGGGGCTTCCGGTGGGGTTTCAGTTTGTTTCAAAGTTTTTTACGGAGAAATTATTTTTTGAAGTTCTGAAAAAAATAGAAAAAATAATCCATGGATAAATTTGAAATAAAAATCGGTCTTGAAATTCATGTTCAGTTAAAAACAGAAAGTAAAATGTTCTGTTCCTGTAAGGTTAACATTGATGACGAGCCCAATAAAAACATATGTCCTGTATGCACGGGTCAGCCCGGCATCTTGCCTTCTCCGAATGAAAAGGCAATTTTCTATGCTGTTCTTGTGTCCCGTGCCCTGAATTGCAGAATACCGGAAATTCTTTACTTTTCAAGAAAAAATTATTTCTATCCCGACCTGCCCAAAGGTTATCAGATAACACAATACGGAATCTCAACCGGTTTCGGAGGAGAGGTTCCTGTTATAATGAGCGGTAAAATAATTAAATTTCCTCTTGAAAGAATAAATCTTGAAGAAGAAACAGCAAAATCCTTTCATATTGAAGGAAAGGTTTATCTGGATTACAACAGGTGTGGTATTCCTCTTTTGGAAATTGTAACCCCTCCCTGTTTTAAATCCTCTGAAGAGGCAGTTAATTTTCTTAAATCTTTGCGAAGAATTTTAATCCATCTCGGTGTATCGGATTGTAACATGGAAAAGGGGGAGTTCAGGGTTGATACAAATGTATCGGTTAATATAAAAGGGAAAGAATCTGATCACAGAACAGAGTTAAAAAATTTAAATTCATTAAGTGCATTAAAAGAAGGGATATCCTTTGAAATAGAAAGACAGAAAAAATTGCTTGAAAAGGGTGAAAAATTGAAAGGGAGACAAGGTTATGGGATGAGGAAAAAAAGGAAACAAGGGTAATGAGGACAAAGGAATTTATTGAGGATTACAGATACTTTCCCGAACCCGATATTCCGCCTTTTGAAGTAAAAAAAGAATGGCTTGAAAAAGAAATACCGATTTTACCTCATGTTTATTATCAGAAATTAATTGAAAAAGGAGCGGAGCCGAAAGAGGCAGAAATAATAATTTCTTCTCCTTTTCTTTCAGAATTCACGCAAAAAGTTCTTGAAAAACTGCCTTTTAACAAAATAAAGGGCTGGATTTTAACCGAAATTTTACAGCATGTTCCTGATGTTGAATCTTTAAAAAATTTACCCTTCACTTCTTCGGAATTTATTGATTTTATTGAAAAAATAGTAGAAGGGAAATTACCGCGGCATATAGGGCAGGAAATAATAAAAAAATCAATGGAGGAAAATATTCCTCTTAAAAAATTAATAAGTGAAAAGGTTGAAATAAAAAGCGGTTCAGAACTTGAAAATGCAATAGAGGAGGTCATAAAAGAGAATCCTGATGTTGTGGAAAAAATAAAATCAGGAAAAATTTCTGCAGTTTCCTTTCTTGTGGGTCAGGTAATGAGAAAATTAAAAGGAAAAGCAAATCCCAAGGAAGTTAAGGAAAGGATTGAGAAGAAACTAAACGTATAGGAAAACAAAATCAATTAGACCTTAATGTAGTAAGATAGGTAGTTCCTATTTTATTAAAGGGTTATTCTCATTAAGAGCATGATGATTGAAAGGAGGATTCCGAATTGTATGCCTATCATCCATATAAAGAATCTATTGACTTTCTGGTCAAGGGCAAGGAATTTTTCATCAATTTTTCTGTCAAGAATAGTGAATTTTTCGTCAACCTTTCGGTCAAGATTTACAATTTCGTTATGCAGTTCTTCCCTGAAGCGGTCAACCTTTTCATCCAGGGCTATGAATCTGTTTTCAAATTTTCTTTCAAGGTTTGTGATTCTTGATTTGAGGTCATCAAGGTCCTGTTTAATGGATTCCAGCAGGCTTTGTGTTCCATTTTTCCATCCTTCAAGAACAGATAATCTGTGTTCAATTTCAAGCAGTTTTTTATCGTCCATAATAAATTTTAAGGTGGAAAAAGGGAAAAGTCAAGAGGGATTCGGGTTTCGGGAATCGGGAATCGGGATGCAAGGGGATGAAGGAGAGGGTTTGTAGGAGCGGTATCCTTACCGCGATTATTTTTGGAAAATATGATTTTAATATTTTAAAATTAATTTTTAAGGAGAGGGACTATGAAAAATAAAATTATAATTCTCTTTGTAATAAATTTGAGCCTTAAAGCTCAGGATATAAATAAAATCTTTCAGAGGTTGTCACAGAATTATTCAGGTATTCAGGATATTTCCTGTGAGGTTGAGACAAAGATACATTTTCCTGAAAGCACGATAACAATGAAATCAAAAATCTGGATGAAGGGTAAGGAGTATTATAAAGTCAAAAATTTGACAGGAGAACCGATGGAATTCAGTAAAGCAGGCAATAAAATTTATATAAAAACGGGGAATCAGGTTCAAAAG
>JAJRUZ010000076.1 GCA_024277525.1 Caldifarciminota bacterium
AGCACCCGAACCTTTATTGAACGGAATTACAACCTTTCTTCCCGTTATATTATCATAAACCTTCCTTCCCGTAATGTCAAATATCTCTACCCTTGATTTCCCGAAAGGAAGACTTAAAAATTTCAGTTTTTTGTCCTTTATGAATGCGGGAATGATGAATTTTGTTTCATTTTTGCTCTCAAATCCCTGAGTACCGGAATGAGCATGTTCTTCTTCTTCTTCATATCTGTAAATTTTTTGCTTTTCTTTCAATAACACCGTTCCCGTAATTTTTTAACCTCCTTCTTTTTTAAAAGGATTTGAACCTTTATTTACACCTCCGGGTGTAAAAAAATTTGAATTTGTGTGATAAATCGCACCGCTACTTTTCATTTTATCTTTATTATTTTAAAGGTTTTTTTCTTTGTTTTTATAAAATATATTCCTTTTTTCAATTTTCCCTGTAGGAGCGACTTCCGAGTCGCGATTAATTTTTTAATTCTTTTAGGTTTTGAGTCTTTACTTTATCTTTATTATTTTAAAGGTTTTCTTTTCAAAATTTATAAAATAAACTCCTGGTCTCATTTTTTTGATGTTTAACATTTTTTCTCCGGGTGTTATGATCTTTGAGAATATTCTTCTTCCAGATATATCAATTAAATCAAATTCTGCATAATCAAGGGATTTTATTTTTATTCCCTTTCTTGAATAAAAAACATAAAAATCTTTATCAAAAAAGTGTATTACAGATTTTTCTCTTACCAATACCGAGAGGTCCCAGTGAATATCCTGATTCGGAGGGGAAGGATGTATTGGGTCACTTGCTTGACTTCCTGCATAATATGCATCCATGAGATAATCTGCCGTTTGTCTTATTCCTCTTATCCATCCCCTTCCCCAATAAGAGTCATCTCCGCCGTTAAGTCCCTGTCCTATTACTACACCGATTACAATAGAAATAGTGTCGTTATGGTAAATTTTAAAAGGTCCTGTGGAAAGCAGGACTCTGTAATCATAAGGTTTTGTTTGCGGAGGTGCAAATCTATAATAATTTGTAATAGATTGTTTGCCTTTCAATGCGGCATAAATTTCACTATCACCGGATGCTAAATAATTATATTGAACAGAGGCAGGGCATACCCATCTTGCTGTATCACCCTGGTAATCAATCCAGATAGAGTCAGAGGAAGATAAGGGAGCATATAAAAGTCTTATTCCTGCATATCCGGTACTTGCCCCGCCCGCTCCATCGTCATCAAACATAAATGCGGTATTTCTCGGAATAAGAAAAGTGTCACCGTGAATTGTATATTCAAAATATTGGTCACCGAATATTTGAAATTGATCCCATATTCCATCGGGAACGGATAAAAAAGTATCGGGTAAAAGTGTAACCGAATCATAAGGATAGCCGAGAGTGTCCCATTCTCCGAATGTCCATCCATCAAAAGAATAGAGGTCATCAAGGTTTGGATCAACCTCTGCGGAAGAAATATCAAAATCAAATACCAAGCCGATATACACACTATCAAGAAAGTCTGCTTTTCCGGGAATATCACATTGAGATGAGTCATAGGTTATGAATAACTCATATCCTATAAAGTCATTCCATGGTTCGTCCTTCCATGAAAGGGAATGAACTTTTACACTTACTCCGAGATGCCTTCCAACTGCGTTCCTGGGATTAGTTTTAAAATCATCCCATGTTGTAAATAATTCATTATCTGCAAGATTTGAAATTTGTAAAATTGTATCTCCCGGTTCCCATTCTCCGTTTGTAGGAGGATATAAAGTGCTTGTGACAAATACACTGTCTAAAATCTTTGTTCCTATCATAAAAGAACTCAAAAACATATAATTATTATTAGAGGAACCTGGCCAAGCAATACCGTAATAATCTCCTCCGAAAGAGCCGTAATTTGTAAATGTGTTCCATACCTCTGCGGTAGTATCGTTTATTGTTTGATCAGGAAAAGTCTGAGAAATAAAAATCAAAAAGAGCAAAAACATAAAAAAACCTCCTCAATTAAAAGGGATTCCAACCCTTTATAGTCTTATCTCATTTTTATTATTTTAAGAACTTTTCCTTTATTTTTCAATTTTATGAAATAGGTACCGGATTTCAGGGAAGATATTTTTTGTCCCGAGATATTGAAAATTTTGTAATCTTTTATTTTTAAATCCGAGATAGCCTTTATGAAGGTCGGAAGATTTATTTCATTTTCTATTCCCCATTTTAAATTTTCTTTCACATCCGTGACCCATTTGTATATTTTAGTTTCTCCTTCTCCTGACACAATAATTTCATTAATTCCGTCTCTATCAACATCGTATACAGCAATATTTGAGCCATCTCCATAGCCGGGAATTGTATCAAACACATAAAAAGAATTATTTGCATTTGCTTTTAATATGTAAATATTATATGATGCTTCTAAAACTATTTCAGGAATACTGTCTCCATCTACATCTCCAGAGGCGGAGATTCCTCCGAAGTAAGTCAATGGAAAGCCATAAAAATAAAGAGAGTCAATTATCTGATATATATTATTTCCCGCTGCTTCAAATATATAAACCTGAAATTCATTATCAGGAACGGTGAAACCCTTTAGAACAAACTCAGGTTTACCATCCCTGTCAGCATCCTCAACGGAAATGCAATCATATATATTATTTGTAGATGGTAAAGTTCTGGAATAAACCCTGATATAAGAATTATCTCCGTTACATTCATACACCCACATTGCAGTATCTCCGAAACTTCCGGTATACCCAAAAACAAACTCGGTCCACCCATCCCGGTCAAAATCACCAAATGCAATAGGAGAGGTCGCATTTTCCTGCACCATTTCTCTGAATACAGTTCTATACCCACTATCAGGATCAAACTCATATACACGAAATAGTTCATTAGTATCTACACGTAATATCACAATCTCTGGAAATTGATCTTTATCTATATCATGAACATTAATATTTCCGACATAAACTCGTAATGTATCAGCCCATACTTTGAAAGTAGGATAAGAAAAAGAATCAGGAGATTCAAAAATCTGAATTCCGGCAACTGTATCCTCCGGTGCCACAATCTCATATAATCCATCTCTATCAAAATCACCTCCTGCACAAACCATAGGAGCATAAACTGAATCTTTCACAACAAAACCCCAGGTTGTGTCAAAAAGTGAATCATATTCCAAAAAAATAACAAGTGGAAAATGAAGTGTATCCGTTCTCATAAAACAGAGGTCTGTTTGTCCGTTATAATTAAAATCACCCGCAATTACTCTACCTATTTCTCCTCTTGTTCCATAAGGTATATACCATCTTTGTATAAATGAGCCAAAAAGGAAAAAGATAAAAATTTTCATTTTGATTTTGAAGAGGCAGGACAGGAATTGAACCCGTCCTGCCCCCTTTTATTTCATCGTAGCTTTATAATTTTTTCTTTTATCTGTCTGCCTGTATTTCTGTCCCTGATTATCAAAATGTAGGCTCCATTGCAGTTCGCAAAAGGTATGATTCCCTTATTGCCTACAATTCCTTTGTAAAACCTTCTTCCCGAAACATCAAATATGGATCTCATACTTACAATAATCTCAATTTTGTAACCCTCGGGTCAATCAATACTTCATCTTTTTCAAAATCAAGCTTTAATCTCCATTTCTGTAAAGTTGCTGCTCCTATAATAACTTCCTCCGAGAGTCCTTCAATTAACATAAATTCATCAGAAAAACGATAACCGTCTATGTAAAAATTCAGGGAAACCCTTTTTTCTGCTTTAACAGTTCTCCCCTGCTCGGCAGTTTCAAACTCCATAGGTTCCGGAAGCGGAAGGAGAATATCAAGCTCCTTTGCTATATCAGGTCTTATACAAGAATAAGTTGCTCCGCTATCAAAAATTGCTATAACTTCCTTTTCCCCTTTTGAACCTCTTAATTTTATCTTTTTCTGTATTACCGCCAATTTAACCTCCTTCTTTTTTAAAAGGATTTGAACCTTTATTTACACCTCCGGGTGTAAAAAAATTTGAATTTGTGCGATAAATCGCACCGCTACTTTTCATTTTATCTTTATTATTTTAAAGATTTTTTCCTTTGTTTTTATAAAATAGATTCCTTTTTTCAATTTTCCCTGCAGGAGCGACTTCCGAGTCGCGATTATTCTTCCCGTTATGTTGTAAATTTTATAATCTCGCGGTAAGGATACCGAGGCTACAAGATTCCTGAAATTCACTTTTAACT
>JAJRUZ010000077.1 GCA_024277525.1 Caldifarciminota bacterium
GAGATTTAAATCTTCCTTTTACAAACTGGTCTCTTTCAAAATTAAGGGATTATCTTATAAAGAAGAAGGTTGTAAAAAGTATTTCTATTGAAATGTTAAGGATTATATTGAATAAAGAGGGAATAAAATTTAAGAAAATGAGGACATATCTTTCTTCAAGGGATCCTCAATATGAGTTAAAAAAAACAAGATATTAAGGTTTTATAACAATCCTCCTTCTGATGGAAGGGTTTTATGTTTTGATGAGATGGAACCTATTCAACTTATTCCGCATGGAGGGGTGCATTGGGCAAAGAAAGGAAAGGAGTATAGGGTTCCTGCAAGATATGAGAGGAAAGGGACATATAATCTTTTCGGAATAAAAGATTTAAAAACAGGTGAAATTTTTGGAGAAGTATATGAGAGAAAAACTTTTTCTTTAAAAATTTTTCTTCTTTGTTTTGAATAAAATTTTCGGAGAAGTATATGAGAGAAAAACCCACAGAGAATTTTTGGATTTTTTGAGGAGAATTTTAAAGAAATACAGGGATGAGAAGCTATACATAATTTTAGACAATCTTTCTTCTCATAAACATAAAAAAGTAAAAGAGTTTTTAAAGAAACTTAACGGGAGAATTGAATTTGTTTTTCTTCCGACAAATGCCTCCTGGCTTAACAAAATAGAACCTGATTTTAAAGACATAAAAAGATTTGCAATAAACGGAAGCAATTATAAAAGCATAGAGGAAGCAAGAAAAGCAATCAAAAAATACATAAATTACAAAAATAAAAAACTAAAAGAAAATAAAAAGAGAAAGAATTTATTTGAAAAAATTAATATATTTCTAAATTGATGATGCACTATTTTTTAGAAAAGTATACATTGGAGAACACAAAAAAGAAATATTTAAAAGAAGAATTTTGAAGTTTTCGAAGATTAATTAAAAGGGGCACGGGGTTGAAAATAAAGAGAAAATATTTTATAATAAAAATATGAAGGAGAATCCGATGGAAGAGGATGGGCAAATTTATTATTTAAAGCACCTGAAAAATTATGTGAAAAAGTAAAAATAAAATATTTAAGGGCGGGTAGTTCAGCCTGGTTAGAACGCCTGTCTCACATACAGGAGGTCGCAGGTTCAAATCCTGCCCCGCCCATTCATTTTAATGTCATCCTTAATCCACCATAAATTATCCTTCCGATTAGAGGGGCATATATAAAAGCAGCATCATCAAGGTGCCTCTCGGGTTGAGTAAAATCAAATAAATTTTTTCCTCCAATATAAACCTCAAATTTATCAGAAAAGAATTTACTTATTTTTCCGTCAAAAATCCAGTAGGGCTCTGTCTTTTTAATCTTTGCGGGAACTTCCTCATTTTCATAATAATCAATATACATAGAACCTTCATATTTTATATTTAATACAAATTTCCAGCCCGGAGGAATAAATTTTAACCTTATATTCCCGGTTAATTGCGGAAATCTTGAAATATATTTACTCTCTTTTTCATACGGAGTTCCAATCCAGTCTTCTCTGGGATTTTCATATTCACCTTGATTAAAATTGAAACTCCCTTCAAAAATTAAATTTCTAACAGGTGAAAAAACTCCATAAATTTCCAACCCTCTTGTCCACGCATTATCAATATTCTTCCACTCATACGTGTATCCAAGACTTTTTGCTTTCTCACCTGCCTCCGTAAAACCTATTTTATCCCTGAGATAAATTTGGAAGATATTTACACTAAAAGATATTTTTTCCATTTCATAGTCTAATGAGAGATTGAAACTTATTGATCTTTCAGGTTTTAAATTTTCTCCTTTCCATACCCTGGGAGAACCGCTACACAGATGTAAATCTTCAGAAAAACCGTAAGGAACCCTGAATCCTGTTCCTATGGAACCCCTCAAATTGAAGAAATTAAAGACTCTATACCTGAACGCAAAACGAGGATTTAAACTCTCTTCTTTATACTTAACAGGGGGAACACCCGGAAAAGTTATTTTACCTGAGCCACGAAAATTATCCTCTGATTTATGAATATCATACCTTATACCCCCTACTATTTCTAAATTTTCATGAATATAAAATTCGTCTTGAAAATATAAACCGAATTCATGTGCATGTTTTTTACTTTGGGAAATATAAGGAATACCGTAATTGGGGTCTTCTTTATCCACACTAATATACTTTCCGCTTTCTCTTAATTTGTTATAAAAATATTGAGCTCCTACCAAAATCCTGTGGGTTTTAAAAACAGGATGAAGGTAATTAATATTAAAAGCACAAATGTTTTCATCTGCAAGATAAGGAATCATTTCATCAACAGGGGGAAGACTGTCATGGTGAGTTATTTTGTAATCATTTAAAAAAGCATCATTTGTTGCATTCCTTTTATGAAAGGTTAATGCCCAAGAAAAATTGAATTCATTCCCATGATAAAATCTTTTTTTATAATTGAGCTCCAGTTCATACCTCTGAGTGATGATTCTTTCTGTTCCTTCGGTGAAGGGATTTTCATACATTTCTCCGGTAAGACAACCACCTTGTCTGTATTCATATACTGTTTTTGCCCTTAAGTTTAACTCTCCTTTTAAAAGATTATAAAAACTTAAATTAAATCCTGCATTAAAATCTCTTGTTTTTACCCGATCAGAAAAACCATCAGGTTCCTTCCCTTTTTCTCCTGTTACGTCAACTGCATCTCCTTCGGAATACTGCATTGTTAAAATAAGCCCTGTATTATTTTTCCTTTTTGAAGCATAAAATTCATAATTATTTGTGTTGTATGCTCCGATTTCAAGGGACATGCTTACTATTGGCTCTAAGGACGGTTTTTTTGTGATTATATTTATTGCACCCGCGATTGCTCCTGCTCCATAAAGAGCAGAGCCGGCTCCTTTTACAATTTCTATTCTTTCTATATCTGCTGTCCCCAACTGCTGAAGACCGTACACACTCGCAAGCCCTGAATAGACAGGCTGACCGTTAATTAAAATCTGGGTATGATCAGGACCGAGTCCTAATAACCTTACGGTTGAAAAATTACAATAGGAACATCGGGTTTCTACTCTTAAACCACACCCACATTCAAGGGCTTCATAAATATTTTTTGCACCTGCTTCTTCAATAGCACACCCTGAAATTACTTCCGTCCTTATAGGAACATCTTTTATATATCTGGGAGTCATGGTTCCTGTAACCACCACCTCCTCCATCACAATCGGGGTTCCTTTAAGATAAAACTCCAAATTGAGGATCTCTCCGGATTTAACCTCTATTTGTTTTCCAGTGCTTTTATACCCTACTCTTGATATAATAATCTTATACCTACCGGGCGGAACATCCAAAATTACAAAATCTCCTTTTTCATCAGTGGAGCTGACCAAATTTGTTCCTTGGATCCATATAAATGCATTCGCTAATGGCTCTTTGGTGATTGCATCTTTGACTTTACCTTCTATTTTGGCATTTTTTGATACCCCAAATAAATAGATTACCAATAATAAATGCATCATTTGTAATACCTCCTTTTTGGTCAGGAATTGAACCTGAATTTTTAAAAACAAAATTCATAATAAGTTTAAGATAACAAAATTGTAAAAGTCAAAAAATGATAATAAATTTAAATTTAATTTAAATAAAAATTTGACTTAATGAAATTTTTAAATAATTATCAAAAATTCTGCTCCCTTACCTTCTTCGGATAAGACTTTTATTTCAAAACCATGACTTTCTATTATCCTTTTTACTGTAAAAAGCCCAAGACCTGTACCTGCTTTTTTTGTAGTAAAATAAGGTTCAAAAATTCTCTCCATATTCTCTCTTTTTATACCGATTCCATAGTCTTTTATACTGATTATAAATTTATTATCTTTTTCGTAAAGTTTTATCTCTATTTTTCCTCCTTCAGGTTGTGCCTCTATTCCGTTTTTTATAAGATTCGTAAATACCTTCTCCATCTGCATTTTATCAAAATAAACCTCTCTCTCTTCTCCTTCAATTGAAACCTCAATGTCATTTTGTCTCAATAAATTGCTCATTTTTTCCACAATCTCTGTTATAAACTCCTTAACTTTTACTTTTTCTTTTTTTATATAAAAGGGACGCAAAAGATTTATAAATTCCTCAATGGAACCGGATAAAGTGTCAAACGCCTTCTCAATCTCAAAATACTCTTCTCCTATCTTGTTTTTTATTTTATAAAGATATAATTTTAAAGTATTCAAAGGATTTTTAATCTCATGTGCAAAACCCGATAAAACCCTCAAAATTCCTTCCTCTTCTCTCCTTTTCTCCTTTTCTTTTATGCTCTCAATCACCTCGTTAATTTTTAAAAAAAACAAAATATCTTTTTCCCTTATTCCGAAGTAAAAATCTCCGTTTTCTTTTATTAAAAACCTGTTCTTATCTCCTATATGTGAAAAGTTCAATTTTAATTTAACTCCGGAAATGTTCACAAGGCTTTTTCCCTTAATTTTATAAAGGGAATAACCCGAACCCGTTATGAGAGAACCGACAAGCTCTTTTTTGGCACTCCTTATGTTTAAAATTATTAAAATCGCCACAAAAATCACAAAACAAAGGGAAATGAAAAATAGAGTATTCAATATTTGCATTCTTCCTTTGAATCTGTTAAGGGATAATCCGAGACGCAAAATTCCAACAGGCTTACCCTTAAAAGAAAAAGATTTTAAAACTTCAAGAACTTCCTTATCGGATATCCTGTTTTTTCTGATTATGACTTCATTTCTTGAAAATACTCTTTCTCTTATTTTCTCATCTTCCAAGAGCTTAATTTTCTTTGTACTGAAAACCGCCTCTCCGTTACTTTCAAGGGTAAGATATTCAATTCTTTCTTCTTTGCCGATTTTCTCAAGCATCTTCTTTAAGCCTGCTTCTCTTTTTTTATTCTTTAAGTCAGAAACATCTTTTATGAGGAAAACATTATAATCTTTTTTTTCTCTTAAATAAAAAAGGGAATCACCTTCAATTTCCTCATTTTTGCCTTTTTTTATTAATTTATCACTCAATATTTCCCCTTTTTTCCTTGATGTGGAAATTAAAACCTTTTTATTTTTGTCAAGAATTGTTATTTCAAAGAAATTATTAAAAAGTGCTATTTTTAATATTGAATCCTTTTTTAAGTCCTTTTTTAAAATTTCTGCTATGTTATCAAGATTTTCATAATAAAGTTCATCTATAAAATAAGAAGAATAAAGAATGGACTCAAAAGGGGGTTCAAATAAAGAAATGAGCTCTTTCGCTTCTTTTTTAATAGACGTTTCTTCTCTTTTTTTTAATATCAACAAAAAAATCAAAATACACAAAGAAAGAATAAAAAGGAAAAAGTTGATTAAAAGTTTATTTTTCAGATTCTTTTAATTCTTTGCCCTGATATTTCGAAGGGCACTGGGTTAATAAAAAAGTTGCTTTAAAAATATTCTCATCAGGATAATACTTTCCTTCCACAACAACCTGAGCACCGGGTTGGAATAGTAAATCAGGAGCAGTGCCTTTGTAAATGACCCTGATTTTTTTGTTGGGTTCCCCTATTTCAAATTGAACAATATTTCCTTTTTTTTCAATTGTACCCTCCACAACTTTACCTTGAAGCCTTATTACCTTCCCATCAATTTTTGGATTTTTTTCAAAGAATTCATCTACGGTGTAATAATACACCCATGTTTTTCTTAAACCTGTAAAAATTAAATAAGCAGTTCCGAGAAAAAAAAGCAAAGTAATTAAACCAATTTTTATTTTTTTATTTTTCATTGTTTTTATTATATCATTATCTTGTGTTAATTCTCAAATACCTTATTTATACTGAAAACATGAGGCTTATGCTCTTTGTTAATTCTATGCCCTTTAAAATCACTGTTTATAAACTTTTTTATATCTCACAATCCCTCCACCGAAAGCATAAGCCTTTATACCCTTTTTTCTTAATTTTAAGGCAACTTCCTGAGAAAAAAGTCCGTAATTGCAGAAAAATATGTAGGTTTTATTTTTATCAAACTCATAATTATCAATTTCTTTATAGGAAATCTGTAAATCAGACTCAAAAGGTAAAATTTCTCTTTCCATTTTATCCCTTATATCAACCTTTATTGCAGAATCAGGTATTCTCTCTATTTCAATATTCTCTTCCCCTATCTCATAAGGCGGTTCAATTACCCTCATTGTTTTTATAACAAGCGGAATAAGATTTTTTTCAAGTAAAAGTTCTATTTCTTCAACTTTTTTTAATTCAGGCTTTGTAACGGGTTTATCAGGGACAATTGCGCAGTATTCTTTAATTTTCTCCGAGATTTCATAAGTTCCGATTTTTCTTGAAATATTTATTATTTCCTCTTTGTCAAAACCCACAAGGGGTCTTAAACATATAACATCCTGCAAGATTTTCTCTATAACATAAAGGGAATCAAGGGTCTGTGACGAAACCTGTCCTAATGCCTCCCCTGTTACAATTGCTTTAAATCCCCTGTTTTTTGCGATTTTTTCTGCGACCTCAAACATTTTTCTTTTTAAAATAATCCCCCAGTATGATTCGGGAATAGATGTTCTTATATCCTCAACAATAGGTCTGAAGTCAACGGCAAAAAGATAAGGAGAAATTCCGTACAAATAATTTTTCCAGAAAAAATTTAAAAGATTTGTTACCTCTTTTAAATGAGTAAATCCTCCGAGATTGAAAAATAAAAAGGAAATCTCTGTTCCCCTTTTTGCAATCATGTAAGAAGCAACAATTGAATCAAATCCGCCTGAAACAAGACAGAGAGCGGTTCCTTCTGTTCCTATCGGAAGTCCACCTGCCCCATCAATTTCCCTCTCTATAAGATATGCCTTATTTCCTTCTATCTCCAGTTTCACCCATATATCAGGATTATCAAGATTAACCTTTCCGCCTTTTTTAACAAGTTCTGCCCCTATCTCTCTTTCTGCTGTCAGGGAATTAAATCTATGTTTACCCTTTCTTTTAACCCTTACTCCGAATGTTTTTTTTCTAACTTTATTACCCATAAATTTTACAACTTTTTTCTTTAAATTATTTAAATCTTTGAAATCTATCTCTTCAACAACAAGTATTTTTCTTATTCCGAAAATTCTCTCAAAAAAATCTCTGTATTCTGAACATTCAACAATTATCTTATCCCTTTTTAAAATAACTTTTGCTTTAAAATTTTCCCTTTCAAAAGCGGATTCAATATTTCTTTTAAGAATATTTAAAAACCTTTTTCTCACCCTTTTTGTTTTTGTAAATATTTCCGAGAATTTAAGAAAGATGAGCATTTTAAATATGAAATTCAACAATATCCTTATCTTTTAAAACATAATTTCTTTCAACCCTCTGACCCGGAAATTTTGCAGAACCCCATACTTTTGCATATTTTAATTTTTTTGCAAAATCTTTATGCAATTCTTCTGCTGCATCTAGAACAGTGCTACCCTCCTCTAAAATCATAGGGTCTTCCATGTCAGGCTCTTTTCCGGGTTCTTTTGTGTAAACTCTGATTATTTTCAAAGATTTAAATATTTCATTTTTCAAAGCATTTTTATTAAATCCGTTTAAAGAGGAATAGGGAATAAATTTTTCATCATAAAAGCTATCTGTTAAAATTTTAAACCTTTCCTCAGCCCCATCTGAGTCAAATTTATTCAAAACAAAAAACCCTTTCTTTTTAATAATACCCGAAAAAGAATACTCATCCCTGTCCGAAAGTTCAACCTTGATCTCTTTAAGCACCTCTTTTAATTCATAATAATCATCAAGAACATCATCACTTGATATGTCAAGAACAATCATGATTGCATCTGCATTCCTTACAATTTCCCTCTGCCACCATTGAAATTTTGATTTTAAAAAAGGAGGAAGGTCAACGAGTTGTATTTGAATATCCTCAAATTTCATCATACCCACCCTTGGAAGAACCGTTGTAAAAGGATAATCCGCTATCTCGGGATTTGCATTTGTAAGGGATTTTAAAATTGACGACTTTCCTGAATTGGGTTTTCCAACAATGGCAACCTGACCCGCTCCTTCCTTCTCAGGGAATAAAAATGAGGGCGCACCTCTTTTCCTTCTCTGCCTTTCTTCTTCTATTTCCTTTTTAATCTGAGAGATTCTTCTTTTAATATCTGCCTGAAGTTTATCAGTTCCCTTGTGTTTGGGAAGGGTAGCCCACATTTCTTTAAGAGCTTTTAACTTCTCTTCCAGAGTTTTTGCTTCCCTGTATTTTTTCTCCGCAGCAAGGTATTCAGGAGTTAAATTTGCAGGCATGATTATTGCTTCTGTTTGTTCTGTTCACAATGTTTCAAAGATAAAACCGAAATAATTTCCCTTCTCATTGTTTAAATTATACAAAAATATTGTAATTTTCTTCAAGAACGGCAGAAATAGGCTCAAAAATTCGCAAAATTTATATAAAGCATTTCTTATAATTAAATAATGTTAAACATAAAAATAATAAAAGATAAAAACGAATGGGAAAAAGTTTTATCAGATTTTAAAATAAAGGACATTTTTTACACTTATGAATTTATTGAGGCAAACTGTATAATTGAAGGTGGTTTTCCAGAAGCAATTCTATGGGAGGGAGAAAACGGAAAGGTTTTTTATCCTTATATTAAAAGACCCTTATATAATCTTGAATATGTGCCTGATAAATACAGAGAATATTTTGATATCACTTCCCCATACGGAGCAGGTGGTGTTATTTTTGAAGGTGATACAAGGGGATTTTTAAATGATCTAAGAGATTTTTTTATTGATGAGAAAATAATTTGTGAATTTATAAGATTTCATCCTTTAATTGAAAACCATAAAATTTTTGAAAAAGACTACAAAATAATTGAAGTTTCTCCTATTGTTTATATTGATTTAAGGAAATTTAAAAATGAAAAAGAAATATTAAAAGGTTTCAGAAAAGGGCATAAAGCGGATATTAAGTATGCGATCAAAAAGGAGTATTTAATTAAAAAAAACAAAGAAAAAGAATGGATTAAAAAATTTTATGATTTCTTTATAAAGACCATGAAAAGGGTTGGGAGTGATAAAAGGCATTTTTTTCCTCTGGAATTTTTTATAAAATTGAGTAGAATTAAAGGAGTCAATTTTTATTATGTTCTCTTTGAAGGAAATATATTATGCTGTGCAATTTTTCTTAAATTTTATCCATTCGGGACATATTTTCTTTCTGCTTCAAACATTTTAAAAAGGGGGGGGACCCATTTTATGTTATGGAATTTTATGGAAGAAATTTATAAAGAAAGATTTGAATTTTTTTGTCTCGGAGGAGGGTTAAGTAAAGGAAATGATTCTCTTTTACATTTCAAATTGGGTTTTTCAAAAAATATGAAGCCATACTTTATATCAAGAAAAATCTATTTTAAGGAAATTTATGATGAATTAACGAAAGAATTTATGAAATATAAAAGTTTAAAAGAAAAACCATCCCTTTTCCCTCAGTACAGAGACATTTGAAATAGTATAAATAATTTTATATAATTTCTACTTATGTTTAAAAGATATTTCCATTTCTTGTTATTTTTTATCTTTTCGGTATTTACATGTTATTTGTTTGTCCTCTTATATTATATTAACACTTTCCTTCTCTATTTCAAAATTAAAGAGATTCTTTTATCACTTCTTTTTATCTTATTTTCAATAACTATTCTCGGGGCACTTATTTCTTTTATTGTATTTCTACCGAGACATAGATTTTTTATAACAATACTCTTCCTTCTCCTTTTTATTCCCACTTATTGGAACACTGTAAGAATTATAAAATTATGGCTCTTTCACTTTTTGAAAAATATAAAATTTATAGGTATTATTTTAGTAAAGATTCCTTTTATATATTGGATTCTGAGGATATTTTTACTTCTAATTACAATTTTGCTTTTAATTTATTTTATAAGAAAATTTAAAAGCAACTTCATTGAGGAATTCGTAAAGTTTTTCTCACCTTTACCTCAAATATGTTTCTTATTAGCTGTTTTCTCTTTATTAATATTTTTACCCAGATTTTTTCAAAGAGATTCTTATATTGAAAAATATACAAAAATTGTGCTAAATGACGATTTACCTAATATCATTTTTATTGTATTTGATGCTTTATCTTCCGAACACATGTCTCTTTACGGCTATAAAAAAGAAACCACCCCTTTTATAGAAAAATTTGCGAAAGATGCGTATGTGTTTGAACCATTAATAACTGTTTCAACTTACACTCCCCCGAGTGTAATGAGTATTTATACTTCTTTATATCCTGAAAAACACAAAGTATATGGATTCTATCAGTACCCAAGTGAGGAAGTTATCAAGGAAAAGAATATGTTCAAGTATTTTAAAAATAAAGGTTATAAAATATTCGGAATCATTCAAAATCTTCTTGTTCATCCTTATGCTTTTAAACTTGAAGACTATTTTGAATATTCCTTTTTTTCATATTTTAACAAATACCCAATTCCTAAGATTCTTTATATTATTTCTCTCTGGAGTAGAGAATTTAAAATTTACACTTTTTCTTTTATTTATATGTTTTTAAAAAATATATTGAGAGAATACAGGCACGGATTATTTTATTTAAATTATAAAAGAGAAACTCCATTTCCTATAGATGCAGTATTTAGAGAAGCTCTTAATATACTCAAGACAGAAAAAAAACCTGTTTTCCTTCTTCTACATTTTTATTGCCCTCATGACCCTTACCTGCCTCCTGGTATTAACATACCTTCTAAGTTTGACAACTCAGCAAAACAACTGAATTATTTATATCGTTCACATCCTCCGAGAGATTCAAATAATATTAAAATTCTTGAAAATTTATATGATGAAAATATCAAATATCTTGATAAAGAGTTTGAAAAATTTGTTGAAGATTTAAAAAGAATTAAAAAATACGATAATACTCTTTTTTTAATAACATCGGACCATGGAGAAAGTTTTGATTACAGATATGTTGGACATGGAGCACCTGAACTTTTTACAAATGAACTTATAAAAGTTCCATTTATAATAAAAACCCCTGATTCTAAGCACAAATATATAAAAAAAAGGGGAAGTATTATAGATATTTTTCCGACCCTACTTGATGTTTTAGGATTTGAAAAACCCGAATGGGTTGAAGGAATCTCACTTCTTGATGAAAAAGAAAATCATACTTATTTTAAATGCGGGTATTATCCGGACGAGAACAAATTTACCGAAAAATTAAAAAAGTCCACTTTATGTATTGTTAAAGACTCGCTCAAATTTTATTATAGCATGAAAAAAGACGAATATTCTCTTTATAATTTTTATACCGACCCTTATGATAAAAAGGACCTCTCAAAGATTTATCCTCAAAAAACAAAAGAATTTCTTGAACTAATTAAGAAAAATCTTTATGTTTCCGTGCAAGAATTATAAAAATATGTTAAAAAGATATTTCCATTTCTTGTTATTTTTTATCTTTTCAGTGTTTACTTATTATATGTTTCTTCTTTTCTATAACATAAAAGCTTTCTTACTTTATATGGAAATTTCTGAGATTCTACTTTCCACATTTTTTATTTTGATTTTAATAACCATCTTAGGAGTTTTCATCTCTCTCATTGTATTTTTACCTAAATCCAAAATTTTTACAAACATAATGTTCTTTATAATTTTTGTTCCTGTATCTTGGAGTGCCCTCAAAATTTTCCGACACTGGATAATTGGAACATTACGGAATATAAAATTTATAAACTTTTATTTAAGTAATTTTAAATTTCTCTATTGGGGACTAAAAATTCTTCTTTATCTTATTGCACTTTTGATCATCGTTTATTTTATTATAAGACTCAAAAAAAATTTTGTTGAAGAGTTTATAAAATTCTTCTCCCCCTTACCTTATGTTTATTTTTTAACATTCATTGTTTCTTTATTTGTAATTCTTCCGAGAATTTTTATATCAGAACATTCTTCTCAAAAACACGAAGAAATTCATGAAAATCCTGATAATTCTCCGAACATAATTTTTATAATCTTTGATGCTTTATCTGCTGAGCATATGTCACTTTACGGATATAAGAAAAAAACCACTCCTTTTATTGAAGAACTTGCAAAAACTTCCTATGTTTTTAAATCTTTAATAACTGTTTCAAATTATACTTCAACGAGTGTAATGAGTATTTATTCTTCTTTATATCCTACCTCTCATAGGGTTTATGCCTTTTATCAATTTCCGATCAAAGAAGTGATTGAAGAAAAGAATATTTTCAAATTTTTTCATGATAAAGGATATAAAATATTTACCATAATTCAAAACCCCTTAGTCCCGATATATTCCTTTAAACTTCATAAGTATTCAAATTATGTATTTTTTTCTGATTTTATAAAATATCCGATTCATTTTCTTACATATATAAGTTCCATGTTGGGGTATAAGTTCAAGGTTAATGTGTTTCATCCTGTTTTTATATTTTTAAAAGACCTCTTCCGGGACGAAAGAACAGGGTTATATTTTTTAAGTTTTTTGAGAAAAACTCCCTTTCCTATTGATAGGGCCTTTGATGAAGGATTAAAAATAATTAAAAAAGAAAAAGGACCCTTATTTATCCTTATGCATCTCTTTTGTCCTCATGATCCTTTCTTACCTCCGGGCATAGAAATTTCTTCAAAGTTTGATAACTCATTTAAACAATTTAAATATCTGTATCGTTCACACCCTGTTAAAGATTCTTCTGATATTAAAATCCTGGAAGATTTATATGATGAAAATATAAAATATGCTGACAGGGAATTAAAAAAATTTGTAGAAAAATTAAAAGAAATGAAAAAATTTAAAAATACAGTTTTTGTGATAACCTCGGATCATGGCGAAAGCTTTATACCCGCATATGTCGGGCATAACACACCTTATTTTTATACTAACGAGCTTATAAGAGTGCCTTTAATAATAAAATTTCCTGATTCAGGACACAAATATATAGAGAAAAACGGAAGCATTGTGGATATTTTCCCCACACTACTTGATTTATTAAAATTCGAAAAACCTGATTGGATTGAAGGGAAATCTCTTCTTGATTCAATAGAAAATGACTTTTTATACTCGGGCTTTTTTCAGGAAGAAAGCAGGTTTTATCCGGGATTGAAAAATTCTACTTTATGTATTATTAAAGATTCTTTTAAGTTTTATTACAACATGGAAACAAAAGAATATTCTCTTTATGATTTTATAAATGACCCTTATGATAAAAAGGATATTTCAGCTTTTTACCCGGATAAAGTTGAAGAGTTTATTGAATTAATCATGAAAAGATTTTATAATTAAAGTATGAATGGGTTAAGTCTTATTATCTTTAATTATATTGACCCTAATACAGGGGGCACAATTTTCCAGTTCCTTCTGCCTTTCATCTCTGCGATAGGTGCAGGAATAATAATCTTCTGGAGAAGGATAAAAGAAACCTTCAAGAAAATAATCGGAAAAGGTGGGGAAGGAGAATAGGAAATTAGTAATTCTCGGAATAGATGGAATGGATTTTCGGTTGACTCAGAAATGGATAAGTGAAGGAAAACTGAGGAATCTGGAGAAGATAATAAATAAAGGTGAATTTTTACCGCTCATATCTTCAAATCCCTCTCAAAGTCCTGTTGCATGGGCTTCTCTTGCAACAGGGGCTGACCCCGGAAAGCACGGAATTTTTGACTTTATAAAAATTGAAAGGAAAAACTATGTTCCTTTTCTTTCAATTCATAATTTAAAAAAAAGTTTTTTTTCCCTGAATCCCCGATACGAGAGAATAATAGAAGAAAAGACTTTCTGGGAAAAGTTATCCGAAAGAAATAAAAGGGTAAGAATTCTGAAATGGCCCTGCACTTTTCCTCCTTTTAAAGTCAACGGAGAATTCCTTTCGGGCTTCGGAGTCCCTGATATTAAAGGAGGACTCGGCAGATATACTCTTTATGCCTCTTTTGATTTTAATCCAGAAAATAAAAGGGGAGATTTTATAAAAATTGAATTTAAAAATAAAAAGACAAAAACTCATATTAAAGGGCCTTTTAAACAAACACTTCAGGGAAGAAAAGAAATAAGTATTGAATTTGAATTAATACTTAATGAGGACGAAATAATTATTTTAATCAACAACAAAAAAATTATCCTCAGAAAAAAAAATTGGAGTGAATGGGTGGAATTTGAGTTTAAAATAGGCGGAATAAAATATAAAGGAATAGGAAAGTTTTATTTAATTTCTATTAAACCTGAATTCAAATTATATCTCTCCCCTATAAATCTTTCTCCTTTAAATGAAGTTTTAAATCTGACTTTCCCGAAGGATTATTCAAAAAGGCTTTTTAACAAATACGGAGATTTTTCAACCTTGGGAATGAGTGAAGATGTCAATGCATTGAATGACGGAATTTTTGAAGATGAAGACTTTTTATCAATGGTTGATTTTTTATTTGAAGAAAAGAGAAAAATGTTCTTAGGAGAAACTCCTGCTAATGATTATTCAGTTTATGCCTTTGTATTTGAAACACTTGACCGAGTTCAACACATGTTCTGGAACAGAAACGAAAACATTATTGAAAGCTATTATATGAAATTTGATGAACTCGTAGGAGAACTTTTGAATGTAATAGAAGATTACGAACTTATAATAATCTCTGATCATGGATTCGGTTCTTTGGATAAATATGTTGATTTGAATGCTTTTTTAAGGGATAAAGGATATCTTGTTTTAAAGGGAAAAGAAAAAAGTCCCCCGCTTTTTAAAAATGTTGATTTCAAAAAAACAAAAGCATTTGCTTGCGGTTTTACAAGTATTTATTTAAATAAAAAAGGTAGGGAAGGGAAGGGAATTCTCAATGAGGAGGAATATTTAAAAGAAAAAGAAAATTTAAAAAATATATTAAAAAATTTGGACGATAACGGAAGAAAGGTAATTAAAGAAGTATATGATACAAGTAATATTTACACACAAAAAAATTCAAAAAATATGCCTGATTTGATTATAGGATTTGAAGAAGGTTATAGGACGGAGTGGGAAAGTGTGATAGGAGGGGTTGGTAAAGATGTTATAAAGGAAAATAAAAACAAGTGGAAAGGGGACCACATATTTGACCCTTCATTTGTGCCCGGAGTTTTTATTTCATCTTTTAAAACAGGGGAAAAAGAAATAAAAGCAGAGAATTTCAGTGAAATTATATTGGATTATTTAAAATAATGAAAAAACCGGCGATTCTCGGTGGAGAGCCTGCTTTTAATAGATTAATACCTATAACAAAACCATTTTGTCCTTCACCAAAGGATATTGAAAAAGAGCTTTCCGAAATTTTTTCTTCAGGACAGATTACTAACGGAAAATATGTAAAAAAACTTGAGGAACAAATATGTGAATACTTAGGCGTTCCTTATGCGGTTTGTGTTTCAAGTTGCACACTCGGGCTTATTTTAACTCTTAAAGCGCTTGAAATAAAAGGAAAAGTTGTAGTTCCCTCTTTCACATTTCCCGCAACACTTAACGCATTGATATGGAATAACATAAAACCCAAGCTTTGTGAATGTGAGTTAGACACTTTTAATATAAATCCTGTTGAAGTTGAAAAGAACATTGATGAAGAAACAAAAGGAATAATGGGGGTTCACGTTTACGGAACAGCCTGTAATATTGAAAAACTTGAAGAAATTGCAAAAAAATATAATTTGATGCTGATTTTTGATGCTGCGCACGGTTTCGGAGGAAAGTACAAGGGAAAATTTTTGGGCAATTTTGGTGAAGCCGAAGTTTTCAGTTTGAGTCCCACAAAAACACTTGTCGCAGGAGAAGGGGGAGTTATTACGACCAAAAACAGGGACCTCGCGGAAAAATTGAGAATTCTGAGAAATTACGGAGATCCGGGTACAAATGATTTTGAACTTATAGGACTTAACTCAAGAATGAGTGAGTTGCATGCAATTTTGGGTTTGTATTCAATTAAAAGGGTTGAAAAAGAAATAGAGAGAAGGAATGAAATTGCTCAGATTTATATGGAAAATTTAAAGGAATTGCCGGGGATTTCTTTTCAAAAAATTGAAAATTTTATAAAAAGCACTTTTAAAGATTTCTCAATTGTGATAGATGAGGAGGAATTCGGGTTAAAAAGAGAAGAGTTAAAGATTTCTCTTGAGAGGGAAAACATACAGATAAAAAGATATTTTTATCCGCCTGTTCACAGACAGAAAGTATATAAAAAAATGTTTGACGGAATTTCTTTACCTGTGACTGAAAAAATATCTGAAAATGTGATAAGTTTGCCAATATACTTTTCTTTAAGGGACGAAGAGGTTAAAAAGATCTGTGAATGTATAAAAAAAATTTACGATTACAGGAAAGAAATTAAAGAATATTTAAAAAATGAGAAAAAAAATTAAAAAATACTGTATCGGTCCGGATTATACAATTTTAGAAGCAATGAAGGTGATAAGTGGGGGAGGAATAAGGGGAGCATTTGTTGTAGATAAAAACCTGAGACTCGTAGGGATTGTATCGGATGGAGATATAAGAAGAGCTATTTTAAGAGGAAAAAATCTAAATACTAAAATCAAATATGTTATGAATCCTGATCCAATTTTCCTATTAGAGGAAAAAAAGGTTGATTTAATAAAATTGATGGTTGAAAAAGATATTTTAATTTTGCCTGTTGTTGATAAAAATGGAATTTTAAAAGATTTTCATTACCTTCCTGAACTTATTACAAAAAACAAAGTCAAAAAGAAAAAAGAAAAAGTCCTTGTAATAGGAGGAGCGGGATATGTAGGTTCTATACTTGTGGATATTTTAAAAAGTAAAGGACATGATGTTAGAGTATTAGATATTCTTCTATATGGGGAGGGTTCTATAAAAAAATTAAAAAGAAAATATCCCACACTTGAATTTATAAAAGGTGATATAAGAAATATTGAGGACATAATGAAGGGCTTACAGGGTGTAAAAATAATTGTTCATTTAGGAGAGATAGTGGGTGACCCTGCATGCAATATTAATCCAAATTACACAATTGAAATAAATTACATAGCAACAAGAACCTTAGCAGAGATAGCAAAAGAAAGCGGTGTTGAGAAATTCATTTATATTTCAAGTTGCAGTGTCTACGGGTTCGGAGAAAAGACATTTAATGAACAAAGTGAATGTAATCCCCTCTCCCTTTATGCTAAATGTAAACTTGAATCCGAAAGAGCCCTCAAAGAGTTGCAAAACAATTCTTTTATCACGGTTATATTGAGACTTGCTACAGTGTTTGGCATTTCTCTCAGACCGAGATTTGATCTCATAGTAAATTTATTAACTGCGCAAGCAGTAAAAGACAAAAAAATAAAAATTTTCGGTGGCGAACAATGGAGACCTTTTATACATGTAAGAGACGCAGCTAAAGCAATCACAACAATAATAGAGTATCCTCATAAAGATATAGGAGGAGAAATATTCAATGTGGGAGCAGATAATTTAAATTACAAAATAAAACATATTGGTGAAATAATAAAGAAAACACTCCCCGATACAAAGGTTGAAATCCTTGATGAAATCACAGATGAAAGAAGTTACAAGGTTTCGTTTAAAAAAATAAAAGAATATTTCAATTTCACTCCTGATTTTGATTTACAGAGAGGTATAAAGGAAATTGTGGAATTTGTGAAAAAAAATAAAATAGACTATCGAAAAAAAGAATACAGTAATTATCTGAACTTAGTTGAAAAAATTGAAGTTTAGTTGTGCTTTGGAAGAAAATATAAAAATTATTCCGATAGTTTTTCCGAGCCTTTTCAGGAGATTATATTCTATCTAAAAAATGGATAATAAAGAAATAAAGAAAAAAGTATACAATAAAATCAAATACCTAACCGAACAAAATGAAGACTGGATGAGATTATCTATTAAGAATTGGGACGAAGGCGGTAAAGAAGAATATCTAAAAGCGAAAGTCTCTTTAAAAAGGAGATACGCATACTTTGTTGAATATCTTGACAAAAAATTCAATTTAAAAGATAAAAAAATTCTCGATTTGGGTTGTGGATTCGGTCAGCATTCTTTCTCTTTGTGTGAAAAAAAAGCAAGAGTCTTTTCCCTTGATATTGAAAAGGAATTTGTGCATATTGTTAATTTAAAGAAAAGAATTCATAAAGACAGTAAAGATATATTTTGCATTGCCGGTAACGGCTTTTATCTTCCGTTTAAAAATTGTGTGTTTGATGGTGTTATATGCACTCATACAATTGAACATATCAAGGAACCTCTGAAATTTCTAAAAGAAATATACAGGGTTCTTAAAAATAACGGTTTTTTGTATCTTACACTTCCGAATTATCTTTTGCCTTATGAACCTCACTTCAGAGCCCTTAATTTATCATTTTTATCAAAAAAGACCATGAAAATTTATTTAAAATATTTTTATTATCGTGAAAGATTAAAAAAGATAAAAAAAAGATGGGAAGATATACCGTTTTTGGATGAATTTTTAAATGAATTAAATTTTATTTTACCTTTCTCTTTGGAAAAATTACTTTTAAAAGCAGGTTTTAAAAAAATAACAGAAATCGGTCTTTTTGAAGAAGAAAAAAAGGGGAGCTTCTTAAAAGGAAAATTAAAAAAAATCCTCTTTCTTTTAAAACTTTATCCTTTTGAGCTGAGATTTATTGCTTTTAAGAGTTAAATACGAGTTAGAGACAGACCTTACGGGTACTTCACAATAAATTGCTCTTATAATTTTTTATTTACCCCCAAGGCATTAGGAAAGACGGTGAATGATATTTGTGTTAAATTATTAAATTCTTATCTTATAATTTATAAATGGATCTAAGAAAACATATTGAAGCAACTTTATTAAAACCCGAAAAAACATGGAAGGAATATGAAGAATTTGTGGAAAAAGCAATAAGATACGAGGTGTTCGGAGTATGTATTCCTCCTCCGAGGATTATCTCTGTTAAAGAAATGATAAAAAATACAAACCTTAAATTGATCTCCGTATGTGATTTTCCTTTCGGTTATGGAAACTCTGATATTAAGAGGAGAGAGACAGAAAAACTTCTTGAACTCGGATGCGATGAGATTGACATGGTGATGAATATTCAAAAATTTAAAGATGGTGATTATGGAACCGTAAGAAAAGAAATTGAAGAAGTTGTTAAAATTTCAAACGGTAAGATTATAAAAGTAATAATTGAATGTGGTCTTTTATCCCGGGAAGAGATTTCTCTTGCAACAAAAATTGTGTGTGAAGCGGGGGCAAATTTTGTAAAAACTTCAACGGGTGTTTTAGCGAGAGGGGTAAGATTGAGTGATATAAGAATAATTAAAAATTCAATAAAAGGAAATGTAAAAATAAAAGCAGCGGGCGGTATAAGAACAAAGGGATTTGCCCAGATTTTGATTGAGATGGGGTGTGAAAGACTGGGCACATCTTCTGCTTTTGATATTTTAAAGGAGAAAAAAGATGAAAGTTATATTAACTAAGAAGGAATCAACAATAAGACTTTTTACAGAGCCGGAAATTTCCTGTCTAACAGCGTTCTGGCTCGGAAAAAGAGTAAGAGAATTTGAAGAAAAAACAGGATATAAGGTCTATTATGTGAAAGGGCAGATTCCTCAAGGGTTTATGGGATTTTGGGGTACAAAAATAATTGATACAGAAGGAAGAAATGAGGAAGAATGTGCAGAAATAATAATTGATACTCTTTTTGAAATTTTAAAAAAGGAGGGAAAATGACAAAAGAAGAAGCAAAAAAAAGAATTGAGGAATTAAAAAAAGAAATAAATTATCATAATTACAGATATTATGTTTTAAATGACCCTGTTATCTCGGATGAGGAGTATGATATGCTGTTCAGGGAACTTGTGGAACTTGAAGAAAAATTCCCTGACTTGAGGACTCCTGATTCACCCACCATGAGAGTGGGACACAAGCCTCAGGAGGAATTTAAACCTTTCAAACATAAGGAATCCATGCATTCTTTACAGGATGCAAGGAATGAAGAAGAATTGAAAGAATTTGATGAAAGAATAAAAAGATTTTTAAATCTTCCCTTTGATAAGGATATTGAATATATGGCAGAGCCGAAAATAGATGGACTTTCAACAGAGTTGGTTTATGAAAAAGGAATTTATACCTCTGCAGGGACAAGAGGAGACGGTATTGTGGGTGAGGATGTAACCGTGAATGTTAAAACAATAAGGGAAGTGCCTTTAAGATTGATAGAAAATGATAAGTTCCCGATACCCGAAAGAATTGATGTAAGGGGGGAGGTTTATATGCTTATTAAGGATTTTGAAAAATTGAATGAAGAGAATGAGAGAAAAGGAGAAAAAACTTTTGCAAATCCCAGAAATGCGGCGGCGGGTTCTTTAAGACAGCTTGATCCGAAAATTACTGCCGCAAGAAAACTCAAATTCTTTGCCTGGGGAGTGGGATATTGTGAGGGAATTAAATTTGAAACCCAGGAAGAGATCCTTCTTGCGCTTAAATCTTTCGGCTTTCCGGTAAATCCTTATATTAAGAAATGTAAAAACATCCAAGAAGTGATAGAATATTACAATTTTATGAAAGAGGAAAGAGAAAAGCTTCCTTATGAGATAGATGGTATTGTTGTAAAGGTTAATTCTTTAAGATTACAGGAAGAACTCGGTTATACAATAAGGGCTCCGAGATGGGCAGTTGCAGGAAAGTTTCCTGCAAAAGAGGTAACTGCCCGGATAAAGGAAGTTATTTTTCAGGTAGGCAGGACCGGAATTATAACACCCGTCGCAGTATTTGATCCAACACCCGTAGGAGGGGTTGTTGTTCAACGTGCAACTTTGCATAATTTTGACGAAATCAAAAGGATGGATGTAAGGGTAGGAGATTATGTGTTTTTAAGAAGAGCAGGTGATGTTATACCCGAAGTTGTCAAAGTCATAAAAGAAAAGAGAAAAGGTGATGAAAGAATTATCAAACCTCCTCAAAAGTGTCCTGTATGCGAAGGAGAGGTTGTGAAGGAGGGAGCATATTTGAAATGCGTATCAATTGATTGTCCCGCAAGATTAAAAGGAAGTCTGAAGCACTTTGTGAGCAAAAAAGCAATGGATATAGAAGGAATAGGAACAAAACTCATTGAGCAACTGGTTGACAGAAAAATTGTAAAAAGTATAGCGGATATATATTATCTTCAATACAAAGACTGGGTGCGTTTGGAAAGAATGGCTGATAAGTCGGTGAGAAATATTCTTGATGCAATTGAAAAAAGCAAAAATACAACACTCGCAAGATTTCTTTATGCACTCGGGATTCCTTTGGTAGGTGAAAGAGGAGCTCAGATACTTGCAAAAAGATTCGGTTCCTTAGAAAGGTTAAAAAATGCAAAATATGTTGAACTTATTGCTGTACCCGAAATAGGACCGGAGATGGCACAGTCAATTATAAAATTTTTCAGGAATGAAAAAAATTGGGAAACAATAAAAAAACTTTTGGATGCGGGTATTAAATTTGAAGAAAAGAAAATTAAAAAAGGATTTTTCACAGGAAAGACGGTTGTATTCACGGGTGCTCTTAAAAACTTCACAAGGGATGAAGCAGGAAGGCTTGTTGAGGAACAGGGAGGTAGGGTTTCAAATACGGTTTCAAGGAATACTGACTTTGTGATTGTCGGAGAAAATCCGGGCTCAAAATATAAAAAGGCAATTGAATATAAAATAAAGATTTTAAACGAAGAGGAATTTATACAAAAATTAAAAGAAACACAGGATGAATGAGATTATAAAATCATTAATTGATGCTTTTCAGGAACTTCCGGGAATAGGAGAGAAATCAGCAGAAAGAATTGTTTTTTATTTACTTGAAGGTCTTGAAAACAGAGTAAATTATTTTTTAGAAAGATTAAAAGAGGTTAAAGAAAGAATTAAAAAATGTTCTGTTTGTAATAACTTTACGGATAAGGATCCATGTGAAATTTGCAGTGATGAGAAAAGGGATAACATCTTGATGATTGTTCCGAGTGCAAAGGAAGTTTACACATTTGAAAAAATAGGTGAATATAAGGGCAGATATTATGTATTGGGAGGACTCATATCTCCTCTTGAAAATATTTATCCTGATGACTTAAAATTAAATGGTTTGTTTAAAATACTGGAGGAAAAAAAGGTGAAAGAAATAATTCTGGCAATTCCTCCTGTTATTGAAGGAGAAGTAACGATGAATTATTTGTTATTGAATTTAAAAAAATATAATTTAAAAATAACACGGTTCAGGTCTGGTATTCCGGTAGGAACGAGTTTTGAATATATTGATGATTACACCCTTAGGGACATATTAAAAAACAGGGAGGTTTTGGATTTAAATGGATGAGACAAGATTCATAGAGGAAACATTTAAAAAGGTTGAAAATATTTTAAAAAAATTAAAAGAAACATCAAATGCAAATGCGGTTTTGTTAATTGATAAGGCAGGTCAACTTATAACATCGATAGGAGATATAAAGGATCTGGATTTAACCTCTTTTGCAACGCTTTCTGCTGCTGATTTCGGAGCAACGAGTCAGCTTGCAGAATTGATAGGAGAAAAGAAATTTTCCTCTCTTTACCATCAAGGAGAAAAAAATTCCCTTTATATTTCTCTTGTTGCAAACAGGGTAATTCTTGCGGTCTTGTTTGACAGTAAAACAACACTCGGACTTGTGAAAGTGAGAACCAGGCATGCTTCAATAGAACTCGAAAAAATACTGGATTCTCTTTTTGAAAAATTAAAAGTCTCTCCGAAAAAGGAAATTTTTGATAAAACATTTCTTAAAGAAGCGGAAGAAGAACTTGACAAATTGTTCGGACCATGAAAGGAGGTTTTTTTTGAATGGCACTTATAAACTACGCTGCAAGGGAAATAAATGTTAAGATTGTTTATTACGGACCCGGTCTTTCGGGCAAGACTACGAATATAAAGTATATTTATGAGAAACTTGCTCCGAATTTAAAGGGTAAACTTGTGTCAGTTGCGACAGAACAGGAAAGGACGCTTTTCTTTGATTTTCTCCCGATAGACTTGGGCGATGTAAGAGGTTTTAAAACACGATTTCATCTTTACACGGTTCCCGGACAGGTTTTTTATAACGCATCAAGAAGACTGATATTAAAAGGTGTGGATGGTATTGTTTTTGTTGCTGATTCCCAGATCGAGAGAATGGATGAAAATATTGAGAGCTTTGAAAACATGCTTGAAAATCTTGAGACTTACGGTTTAAGGCTCGAGGATATTCCTTATGTAATGCAATATAATAAAAGGGATTTGCCGAATATCGCATCCGTTGAGGAATTGGAGAGAAACCTGAATAAGGACGGTGTCCCTTATTTTGAAGCAATTGCAACAAAGGGGGTTGGGGTATTTGAAACATTAAAAGAAATTTCAAAAAGGGTAATCAAAGCATTATCCACAAGAGCCCGTACGTGAAAAAATTTGCCTGTGTTACCATAGGGAACGAAATTCTCCAGGGTTTCAGAATAGATACGGACTTTTTACATTTAACAAAAAAATTAAAGGAAAAGGGATTTTATTGTGTCTTTCATATCACGGTTTCTGACTCAATTGAAGATATTAAAAAAGGGTTAAAGTATGCATCCTCTGAAAGTGATATTATTTTTACAATAGGGGGACTCGGTCCGACCCCGGATGATTTAACAAGAGAGGCAATAGCAGAGTTTTTTGATTTAAATCTTGAGTTCAGAGAAGACCTTTTTAAAGAGATAAAAGAAAAAGAGCCGATGCGTGATAGGGAAAAACATAAAAAATACGGTCTTTTCCCCAAGGGTGCGAAAGTTTTTGAAAATAAAAAGGGACTCGCCTTTGCTTTTTGTGTTCAAAAAGATAAAAAATGCATTTATTCATTACCGGGTCCGAAAGACGAATTTGAATCCACACTTGAAGAAATAATGAAAGATTTTAAACCTTTTGAAGATTTCTTTATTTTATATTTTGATTTACCAATGAAAAAAGAAATAGAGATTCAGGAAAGATTAAAGGGAAAAATTAAGGAGGAAAACATTTTCTTTTTGCCTTATACAGCAGGGGTTATCCTCGGTATAAAGGGAAAGTCCTCTGACAAAGAAAAATTAAAGGAAGTTATTATAAATGAATTTAAGGAAGAAATTTCTTCGGAGGGGCCGGAAACGCTCGAAAAGGTAGTAGGGGAATTATTGAGGAGGAATAAAAAAACTTTAAGCATTGCTGAAAGTTGTACCGGAGGTCTTCTGGCTTCAAGAATTACAGATGTTCCGGGAAGTTCGGATTATTTTATAGGTGGAGTTGTTGCTTACAGCAATGAAATAAAGAAAAGAATATTAAAAGTAAAGGAGGAAGACCTTATAAAATACGGTGCTGTTTCCGAGTCTGTGGTAAAGCAAATGGCAGAAGGGATAAAAAATCTTTATCAGACCGATTTCGGACTCGCAATTTCCGGAATTGCGGGTCCAACAGGAGGAACCCCCCAAAAGCCTGTCGGAACAGTCTTTCTTGCTGTTTCCTATAGTGATACAACAAGGGTTTTTAAGGAATTTTTTAAGGGTTCAAGAAAAGACATAAAGTTTAAAAGTTCGCATTTTTTGTTAAATGAGTTGCGAAAAATACTTTTGAAAGTGTAATATATTTTTAGAGGTATGAAAAGGATAAAAAGACTCGGTGAGATGCTGATTGACGCAGGTGTCATAAATGAAGAACAGTTGAAGAAAGCACTCGAAATACAGAAAAAAAACGGAAAAAGGCTTGGTTCAATATTACTTGAACAGGGATGGGCTACCGAGGATGATATTCTAAAAGTTCTTTCCGAACAATACGGGAATGTACCTGTTGCAAAGAGTAAGCACCTTCAGAATATACCCGAAGATGTGATAAAACTTGTTCCTCCTCATATTGCAGCAAGATATGATGTCATTCCTGTTGCGAAAAAGGGAAACAATTTGTTTCTTGCAATGGTGAATCCGGGTGACCATTTTGCGGTTGAAGATGTGAGATTTGTAACGAAGATGGATGTTGTTCCGCTTATTGCCCTTGAAGAAAACATACGGGATGCAATCAAAAAATATTACAAAGTTGAAGACATGATGGATCAACTTGTAAAAGTTGAAGATGAAGACCTTGATATAGAGGTTATCGGCGGTGAAAAAGAAATTGAGAAAACCGGCGAAGCAGGGCTTATTGAGGGCAAGACAGAAGTAGGAGCAGTTGAAAAAGCAGGAGAGAAGGGAGAAATCCAAGAAACCCTGGAAGATTTAATTATTTCAGGGGAAATGGAAGAAATAGGAGGAGCAGGAAGCAAGGCGGAGGAAGAGGAGGCAGAGGATATCACTGCTATAACCGATGAAAAATCTCCTATTGTGAAACTTGTTAATGTTATTTTATATGAATGAATAAGAAGAAGGGCATCGGATATTCACATAGAACCTTATGAAAAAGAATTAAGAGTGAGATACAGAATAGACGGTGTTTTACAGGAAGTTCTTAAAAGGGATGTAAAGTTAATAAGACCCATAGTTGCGAGAATTAAAGCAATGGCAAAGATGAAATTGGAAGAAAAAAGAAGACCGCAGGACGGAAGAATAAGATTAAAAATGGGAGAAAAAAGAATAGATGTTCGTGTTGCAACAATTCCGACCGTGTATGGAGAAAAGGTTGCAATGAGAATTCTTGATAGGTCGGCTATTGAATTAAAATTAGATACCTTGGGTTTTGAGGAAGAATCCTTAGAGGCTTTCCGAAGGGCTATCAGGAATCCGAATGGAATTATATTGGTCACCGGCCCTACAGGTAGCGGAAAAACAACGACCCTTTATTCCGCACTTCAAGAATTGAATTCAATTGAAGTTAATATTTCCACGGTTGAAGACCCTGTTGAGTTCACACTTCACGGGATAAATCAAGTTCAGGTAAAAGAAGATGTGGGTATGACATTTGCAGCCGGGTTGAAAGCATTTTTAAGGCAGGACCCTGATATAATAATGGTGGGAGAAATCCGTGACCTTGAAACAGCGGAAATCGCTATCAGAGCTTCTTTAACAGGACACCTTGTTTTATCAACCGTTCATACAAACACTGCTGCCTCAACGGTGACAAGACTTATAAACATGGATATAGAGCCGTTCTTGATTGCATCCACACTCTTGGTTGTTGCTTCTCAGAGATTGGTAAGGAAAATATGTGAAAACTGCAAGACAGAATATGAGCCGGATAAAAGTGTATTAATGGACCTTGACCCTGAAAATCCTGATAGATTTGAAGGAGTCAAATTTTACATAGGTAAAGGATGTGAAAAATGTTTCGGCACAGGGTATAAAGGAAGAGCAGGATTATTTGAAGTAATGCCGATAACCAAGAGAATAAGGGAATTAATTTTAAAAAAGGCACCTACATTTGAAATTGAGCAAGCAGCAATAGAGGAAGGGATGATTACTTTAAGGGAAGCAGGAATAAGAAAGATATTAAGGGGTATTACAACCCCTGATGAAGTTTTAAGGGAAACAAAAATGGAGTAAAATCATGGCATTAAAAATAGGAGAACTTTTGGTAAAATCCGGTCTTATAACAAAGGAACAACTTGAAGAAGCATTAAAAAAACAAAAAGAACTCGGAAAAAGATTAGGTTCAACCCTTGTTGAGCTGGGTTATATTACTGAGAAACAGCTTGTAGAAGTTCTTGCAAAACAGCTCGGGGTGCCTGCAATTGACCTTTCAACAGTTGAGGAAATCCCCGAGGATGTATTGAAATTACTTCCTCCGGAGATATGTTATCAATATCAGGTAATCCCGCTTGCAAGAAAGGGTAATGTTTTGTTTGTTGCTATGGTTGACCCATCAAATCTTCAGGCACTTGAAGATATAAAATTCAGGGTCGGAATAGATGTAGAACCCGTGATAGCAGTGGAGTCTTCTTTAAGAAAGGCGCTTGAAAGATTTTATCCGGAATATGAAAAAACCCTTGTAAAAGTTGAGGAAGAGGAAGAAAAGGAAAAGGAAGAAGAACTTATAGGATTTGATATTGAGGAAATACAGGTTGAAGATTATGAGGATGAAATGGATGAGAAAGAATTGCTGAAGCAAGGGAAGGATACCCATATAACGCGTCTTGTTAATAAAATTATAAAGGATGCTGTAACAAGGAGAGCATCCGATATTCATATAGAGCCGTTTGAGAAAATATTAAGGGTAAGATTGAGAATTGATGGTGTTTTACAGGTTTATGCGGATTTGCCTCAAAGATTAAAGGCTGGGGTTGTTTCAAGAATAAAACTCATGTGTTCTCCTAACCTTGACATATCTGAAAGAAGAAAACCACAGGACGGAAGAATACAGCTTAAATTAAAGGATAACGACGGTAAAGACAGGATGATTGATTTCCGTGTATCTGTGGTTCCTACTGTTTTCGGAGAGAAAGTTGTTATGAGAATCCTTGATAAATCAGGTTTATCCCTTGATTTGAGGGTTCTGGGTTTTGAAGAGGACGACCTTGAGAGGTTTATGAGGGCAATTCACTCCCCTTACGGTATTATACTTGTAACAGGTCCGACAGGTAGTGGAAAGACAACGACTCTTTATTCTGCACTTTCAACTTTAAATACACCGGATAAACAAATTGTTACAATAGAGGACCCTGTTGAATATAACATTGAGGGAATAAATCAGGTTCAGGTAAACAGGGAGGTGGGGCTTGATTTTGCAAATGCTTTAAGGGCATTTTTGAGACAGTCGCCCGATGTAATTCTTGTGGGTGAAATAAGGGACTCCGAAACAGCAGAAATTGCAATAAGAGCAGCTCTAACAGGACACCTTGTTTTTTCCACAATTCATACAAATGATGCACCTACAACGGTTGATCGTCTTGTTGATCTCGGAATCCAGCCTTATCTTATTGCTTCCTCTGTAATCCTTATTCAGGCACAGCGTCTTGTAAGAAGAATCTGTAAAAATTGTAAAAGGGAGACAACTTATGATCCGGGTGTATTGAAAGAATTGGGAATTCCTGAGGATAAATTGATGGAAATGAAGTTTTATAAAGGTGAGGGATGTCCGGAGTGTAACGGTACCGGTTATAAAGGCAGAATAGGAATTTATGAAGTCATGAGTATTACTCCGAAATTAAGGGAACTTATTCTTAAAGGAGCAACTTCAGATGAAATAAGGGAAGCAGCAAGGGAAGAAGGAATGCGAACATTAAGGGAAGACGGTATTGTTAAAATTGCAAAAGGAATTACAACCGTTGAGGAAGTTTTAAGAGTGACAGCAGCAGGTGAGGAGTAAAATGTTAAAAGGTTCTATCCCTTTAAAAGAAAAATAAAATAAAATGCAAGGAAATATACCACCAAAACCCGGACTTAAAAAGCCGGCTGCAAAGCCTGAGGCAGAAGATAAAAAGACCAGGGTCCAGATGGTTTCCCTATTACAGGAGATGGTTCAGAGAGGAGCAACCGATTTACATATTTCGGCAGGTTCACCTCCGATGTTCAGAATTGATGGAGTTCTTGTTCCCTCTTCTTACCCACCCGTTACTCCCGAACAAGCTCAGGCACTTGCATATTCGGTTATGAGAGATGAACACAAAAAGAAATTTGAAGAGGAGTGGGAATGCGACTTCTCCTTCGGAATATCAGGACTTTCAAGATTCAGGGCTAATGTTTATAAACAGAGGGGAACTGTCTCAATTGCAATAAGAACGATTCCTTTCAGAATAAGAACTTTCAAAGAACTCGGAATTCCTCCTGTTGTTGCAGAACTTGCTTCAAGACCCAAGGGGCTTATTTTGGTTACAGGACCAACAGGATGCGGTAAATCAACCACACTTGCAGCTATTATTGATAAAATAAATGCGGAAAGAAGGTGTCATATTATTACAATTGAAGACCCTATTGAGTATCTCTTTGCAAATAAAAAAGCATTAATTTCCCAAAGACAGGTTGAGAGTGATACAAAGAGTTTTAAACATGCTTTAAAGTATGCACTGAGACAGGATCCTGATGTTGTTATGATCGGTGAGATGAGGGACTATGAGACCATTGCAGCTGCATTAACAATTGCAGAGACAGGACACCTGACACTTGCAACACTTCATACAAACTCCGCTGTTGAGTCAATTAACAGAATAATTGATGTCTTTCCCCCGCATCAACAGCAACAAGTTAGGGCACAGCTTGCATTTGTATTACTCGGAACAATAACTCAGGCGCTTTTACCGAAAGTGGGAGGAGGAAGAGTTCTTGCAGCAGAAGTGATGGTTGCGACCCCTGCTATTAAAGCTCTTATAAGAGATAACAAATTGCACCAAGTTTATGGCGTAATGCAGGCTTCCCAGAAATACGGAATGCAAACGATGAACCAAGCGATATTTAAATTGTATATGGAAAGGAAAATAACACTTGAAACCGCTCTCAATTACTCCCCCAACCCCGAAGAACTGGAACAGATGATAAAAGAAAAAATACCCGCAATGAGATAAAAGTTATCGAAACTGTTTGGAAATCGGACTTTTTGAATCCCGCTTATATGCTTATTCACTTTTAAAAAGAACCGAGCTTATTGAAAAGTTAGAAAAGGGAAGTGAAGATTTATTAAGTAAGGATACAAAAAAAATCATAAGTGATTTTTATAAAGAATTCAATTCACCGGTTGTTGCTGTTGATATCGAACATCTCAAAGATTATGAGAAATTGTTCGAAATTTATAAAAAGTATAAAAAAGAACTCAAAGGTATATGGAGTGAGCTATGGAATATAGTGTTTTTTAAAATAAGTGATAAAATATTTAAGAGGAAAGCAAATTTTGAAACAGGACTTGAAAGTATTTTGAATGTGAAAGAAAATTTTGAATTTATTGATTTATCAAGCATAAGTGAAATATTGCACGAAGAAGGAATCTCTCACAACCTCTTTATTGTATTTTTAAGTTTTATCATTTACGAACTGAAAAAGTTTGGTCTCTTTGAAAAATTGGATGAGAAAGAGAAAGAAATTGCATTGAGATATGTTTCCTGGAATCCGCGTTTAAGTAAAATTCTGAGCATAAAAGAGGAAAAAAAAGAAGAGATAACACCGAAAAAAAAGGAAGAAATCATAAAATTCTTTAATGATAAATTAAAAGAATTAAAAGATATTGTAAATAAAAAAGAAATAGATGAGATTCCGGATATATTAAGCAGAGAATTCACAAAAATTTTAAGATTTTGCGCAATTACGGTTCAGGAGACAAAAAAAACACATAATCTTCAAAATTTTGATATCTTTCCTGATAATCATATTTATTATTTACTTAAATTTTATAAACTTTACGAGGGACTGAAACCTGATTTAAAAGATATAATTAAAGATTTAACCCTCATATTTGCGGAAGGATATAAGATTTTTAAAGGAGAAAAGGATGTGTTTTTCAAGAACTTTATAGAAAAGAAAATTTTGGGAATTGATTTAAAAATGGAAGAATTTTATTCAAAAATGACTCATTTCTTTAATAATGTATTACAAAAAATATTTGATTATAAATTACTCGAGAAAAAAATTCTTTTACATCCTTATGAAAAAATTTATGAGGATGATAAAAAAGAAAATCATTTCATATACTTTTCTCTTATTCCGAACGGTGCATTTGTGAAATTAAAGGACTTAAAAAGGGTAAAGATTAAAATAGAGCATGATAAAAAATTTGAAAACTTTATAAGGAGAAATCAAAAAGTAGTTTCAATTCTGGTTTACGATATAAGGGGTTCAACATTCATGTCACTTTCTTTATTTAATGCAAATAAAGAATTGTCAATAAAGAAGAAATTTCAAGAAATGATGAAGAGCATCATAATATCAAACGGAGGTTTTCCTGTTAAGGAGACCGGAGATGGTGGAATTGCTTTTTTTTCGGAAAATGCCCGTGAGTTATACATGGAAATTTATGAAGAAACCGTAGTAAGCGGGCAGAAAATGCGATTTCAAAAAGCATTGTCAGAATTTAAGAAAATAAAACCCTTTAAAAAGGCAGGAGAAAGGGCTTTATTGTGTGCGATTGAGATGCTTGAAAAATCGGAGGAATTCATAAGAAAAAATTATCCTGAATACAGGGGTTGGTTTCCTGATGTTCTGGGAAAAGATTCACCTCTAAAAAGTTTATTTCGCCTGGGTATAGGCATTTTTTCAGGAGAAGAGGGAAGGGATATATTTCTTTCCTTTAATGCTTTCGGTGACTTTGATATTCAGGGTCCTGCATCTAATCTTGCTTCAATTCTTTCGGAAATAAGATTTCCAGATGTCTCAAGTATCTTAATGGACATAAATACATTTGCAAATCTTCTTTTAAATTCGGAAATTGTTGAGATTGTTCAGGACATTAAAGAGTATGATATAAAAGATTTGATGTTAATAAAAAAAGAGTTTAAGATTAAAAATAAAAATTTTAAAATTAAAAACTTCGGGTTTCTTGACCTTGAAGAAGCAAATAAATTAAAAATATTTAAACAGGAAGGGATTAAAAATATAGAATTTGACACCGATTTTATAAAAATTAACGGAAAAAAAGGGGTGCCTGTTTATGGAGGAAAAAGATAAAATTAAAATTCTGATTCAAAATTTTCCATACATTATAAATTTTTTCTGGGATAGAAACAAAATAAAGGAGATTATAAAAAATTTAATATCGGATATAAGGAAGGATTTAGAGATTTTTATATATAAAAAATACAGATCAAAATATATTCTTATTGAATACTTCGGAGACAGAAAGGAGGAATTAAAAGAAGAGATTGATTATATCAATATACCTTTTAAAGAAGAGCCTTATAATGCGGAACAAATCTTTGATGATATAAAGAATGCTTATATATTTCCTTTTTACGGAACAGATGGCACAACGGGGTTTATCGGGGTAAGGGATTTTAAAGGAGAAATTGAGGAAACCGATTCTCTTATTCTTTATCTTATTTCCTTTTTATATGAAATTTCGGATTTTCAGGAAAAAGTTGAAGAGATTGTTTCAAAGGATGATTTAACAGAGCTCAAGAATTCAAAATTTTTCTTGGTATCTTTAAGAAAGATTGTGAGTTTAAAAGAAAACTTACCGGTCACTGTTATTTTCATGGATTTGGATAATTTTAAGGAAATAAATGATGTTCACGGACATTTTGTAGGAGGAAAAGTGTTGCAGAAAATAGGGGAATTTTTAAAAACCCTTTTTTCTTCTTCTGATTTTTCATTTGCTATTATTTCAAGATACGGGGGAGATGAATTTGCTTTTCTTTTACCCAAAACCGACCTTGAAGAAGGGGTTATGGTTGCGAATATGGTAAGAGAAAATTTGGAGGAATACGAAATAAAAATTTCGGATACCCTTAAATTTAAAATAAATGCAAGTTTCGGTGTTGCGAGTTTCCCTGTTTCTACCGATAAACCCGAAAAGCTTCTTGTACTCGCGGATAAGGCACTTTTTGAAGCAAAAAAAACAGGCAAAAATAAGGTATTTTCCATTCCTCCTCTTGAAAAATTGTGAAAAAAGAATTTATATTTAAATGGGTTCAAATCCATTTAAAAGATTAAAAAAAAATGACAAAACATCAGATTGTTCAGATAATACACAAGGAGACCGGGTTACCGCGGAAGGATGTGCTATTGATTGTTGAAAAATTTATTGAAATAATGAAGAGAGCATTGCTTTCAAAAGAAAAAGTGTCCTTAAAGGGATTCGGAATATTTAAGGTTAAATACAGAAAAGCACGTGTCGGTAGGAATCCTGCTACCAGGGAGAAAGTTCCTATTCCGCCGAGATGGAGGGTAGTATTTGAGCCTTCTCCGAAAATGGAAATACCGGAGGATTAAAAATGGGGTTCAAATCCCTATATAACATATATTTTACAAGGAGGTAAGAACTATGCCGTGTGGTAGGAAAAGAAAACTTAAAAAAATAAAAAAACATAAACTTAAAAAAAGAAGAAAAAAAATGAGACATAAAAAGAAGAGGTGAAAAAATATATCATTATTTCCGATACTCATATTCCCAGAAGAGCAAAAGAATTGCCTAAGGAGGTTTTAGCGGAAATAGAAAAAGCGGACGGTATTATTCATGCAGGAGATTTTATATCAGAAGATTTTTACAAATTTTTGGAAAAAAATTTTGAAATTTTTGCTGTCCATGGAAACATGGATGAGCCTTCCTTATTTGAAATTTTACCCGAAAAAAGGGTTTTTGAGATAGAAGGAGTCAGAATAGGACTTTATCACGGAACAGGTGCTCCTTTCGGACTCGAAAAAAGAGTTTTAAGGAAATTTCGAGATGATGATGTAGGACTTATAATTTTCGGGCATTCTCACAGAACCTTTAATAAAAAAATAGAAAATGTGCATCTTTTCAATCCCGGCTCAACATGTGATAGAATTTTTTCTTTTGTAAATACATTCGGAATATTAGAGATAGAAAAGAAAGAGTTTTCTCTGAAAATAGTAAAAATTTGATATTCAATGAGATTCTATGATTTCCTTGTATCAGGTATCCCGATTCCCCTTACTTACAAAAGTAAAAGAGAACTAAATAAAGGAGATATTTATCTTTTAAGAGTTTCCGGTAAAAAAAGAATAGGAATTCTATTTAATGAAAGTAAATACCTGAACAAAAAAAAGAAGGACATTTTGGAAGTTGAAGAATCGGATTATATGGGATTTACCTTTCCGGAGAGTTCGCTTAAATTAGTTGAATGGATGAAGGATTATTATAATACCACCTATGATAAAGTCATATCTCTTTTTTTACCATCCTCAATAACATATATAGAAAAGACATATTTTGTAATCAAGCAAAAAAGAGAAGATATTAAAGATAAAGAAAAAGAAATTTTTGAATACATAAAGAAAAGAAAAAAAGTTTCCCTTAAAAGCTTAATAATAAAATTCGGGGCATCTGTGAGAAAGATAATTTTGAATCTTGAAGAAAAGAAAATAATCGAAAGAAGATATTTCATTAAAAGGAGTATCAAAAACAGGGTTTTTATGCCGGAGATGATGAATTTAAAAATTCCTGAGAGACCGACCGAAAAGCAAAGGGAAATAATTCAGGCTTTTTTTAAAAATTACAAAAAGAACAAAATTTTTTTAATTCACGGTGTCACGGGAAGCGGTAAAACATTTATTTATCGGGAGATTTCAAAAAAAAT
The DNA here is from genome assembly GCA_024277525.1 of Caldifarciminota bacterium. Lineage (GTDB taxonomy): Bacteria > Hydrothermota > Hydrothermia > Hydrothermales > JAJRUZ01 > JAJRUZ01. Next base: position 34,106 of record JAJRUZ010000077.1, read on the forward strand.
TTTAAATGAAGGTAAAAAGGTTCTTATTCTTGTTCCCGAAATATCCCTTATTCCTCAGATTGCTCCTTATTTTAAGTTTGAGGAATACAAACTTTTTATCTGGGGTTTTATATTAAATGCAGATGAGAAATGGAATGTTATTGAGAATACATTGAAAGATGAACCATGTATAGTAATAGGACCCAGGTCTGCTGTTTTTATCCCTTTTAAAAATCTGGGTCTGATTGTAATTGACGAGGAACAGGAAGATAGTTATAAAGAGAAGGAAAGGGAGCCTTTTTATCATATAAGGGATATAGTGATGAAAAGAATAGAGATAGAGAATGTGCCTTTAATAGCCGGTAGTGCAACTCCTTCACTTGAGATTTATAAAGATTCAAAGGAAAGGGGAATTTATTTTTATATTCCGGAAAAAATAAAAGGTTATGAAAACCCTGAGATACAAGTGATTTCCCTTCAAAATGAACCGGGTAGATTTTATTTAACAAGTGAACTTCTTGAGAGTCTTGAAGAGGCATTTAAGAAAAATAAAAAAGCAATTTTATTTTTAAATAGAAGAGGATTTGCACATTTTCTTCAATGTAGGAATTGTGGTTTTGTTCCTGTATGTATCAACTGTTCAATTTCTCTTACTTATTATAAGAAAAAAAACATTCTTTTATGTCATTACTGCGGATGGAAGGAGGAACCCCCTGATTTGTGTCCTAAGTGTAAATCCTTTGATATAAAAATTTCTTCTTACGGAACAGAAAAAATTGAGGAAGAACTTTCGGGATTATTCCCGGACAAAAAAATAGCAAGAATGGATAGGGAGGCAATTTCAGGAAGAAAAAAAGTTTTTGAAGTTTTTGAGAAATTTATGAAAGGAGAAATTGATATATTAATAGGTACGCAGATGGTTGTTAAGGGGCTGGATAACCCTCTTGTGGGTCTTGCCTGTGTTTTATATGCGGATCAGGATATAAATTTCCCTGACTTCAGGGCAAGAGAAAAGATGTTTTCAAGGCTTATTCAAGTAGCAGGAAGGGTAAGGAAGAAGGGTAAAACAATTGTTCAGACATTTAATCCTGATGATTTTATTTTTGAAAAAATTAAAAAATTTGATATAAGGGGATTTTATGAAGGGGAACTCAAGGAGAGAAAAAAGAATAATTATCCTCCTTTTTCGAGTCTTACTCTTATCGAGGTAAATACGAAGATAAAAGAGGATGGGGAAGAAATCCTTTTTTTTGTGAAAAAGAAGATAGAGGAGAGTACCAAAAAAGTGGAGATTTTGGGACCGGCACTTGCACCGATTGAAAAAATTAAAGGTTTTTACAGAACAAGACTTTTATTGAGGTCCTCTGTGAGGGATGAAATAAAAAAAGTGCTTTCCGGTTTACCCGAAAATATAAAATTAAAAATAGATTTTAATCCTTATGACTTTTTGTGAAAATCATTTCAAAAGTTGAAATAATTGAATGAGTATTTTTTTAAATTCTCAATTTCTCTCAAAAAAGGAACCAATCCCATTATCTTTGAAAGTTTTATGGCTTTGGTGAGGTCTTTTTTGAATTCTTTTCCTTTTCCGAAGGCAATCAAAGAAGAAAAATACAGAATTGAGGGATAAAATAATTTCAATCTATTTTTATAAACAATATTTTTCATTTTCAAAATACATTTTTCGGCTTTATCATATTTTTGCATTTTTAAATAATAATGCAATTCACACTCATAAAGGTAATAAAGTGTTTCAGGATTGTTAATTTTTTTACACATTGTCCTTATATCCTTTATGTGGTTGATATATTCCTTATTCTTTATATCCATTTTTATTAAACATTTTACAATGCCTGATTTTGATTGTGCTATTAAAACTGTTGAATTTATAGAGGTTGAAATCTTAAATGATTCTTTATAAAGTTTTAAAGCTTTATTGATTTTTCCCTGCTGAAAAAAATAATCACCCTTTACGAGGAGAATCTGGACTAAGGTGTTCCAATTTTGCATCTTCTTTGAAATTTCCTCAATTTCTTCCAATTTTTCTATGTCGATTTTTTTGCCTGTTAGGAGGGATATTTTTGTTATAAATACTAAAACTTCCATAATGCCATCTATACTGTTTAGATTTTCGTATAGACGAAGCCCCCTTTTATAATATTTCAGTGCTTTTTTGAGTGCTCCCGAAAGATAATAAAGGTATGCTATATTTGTTAATACAATTGCATAGCCCCATAAATCTTTTATTTCTTTTTTTAAAAATCCTGCGGATTCAAAATACTTTATAGCTTTTCCGTAATTTCCTTTCAGGTTGTAGATTATTCCTATGTTATGTATTGCTCTTGACATGCCTCTTTTATTTCCCATTTTCTTTTCTATTTCAAGGCTTTTATAAAAAAGCTTTAATGCTTCATTATATTTTTCTTGATGTAATTTAACTCCTCCTAAATTATTATAAAGAAAAGCCAGTGCATATTTGTTTTGTATTTTTGTAGCTATCCGCAGACATTCGTAATATATTTCAAGGGCTTTTTTGTATTTTCCTTTGTAAAAGTAAACTCCTGCAATTGCGTTTAAAACATTCAAAAACGAAACTTTATTTCCTGAATTTTTTAATATTTTTAAACTCTTATAATACCAGTGTAAAGCATTTTTATAATCTCCTATTCTGTAAAAGTAGGTTCCCATTATTTTATATCCTTCGGCTATAATTTCGTAAGATCCAATGTTCTTTTTAATTTTCTTTAAGTTCTTAATAATATATTCAGAAATTTTTTTGGATTTAGTAAATTCGCCCTTTCTTATAAAAAGAAGACTTTTCAGGGTTAATATTTTTACTTTTTCCGACAGCAGATTCTCTTTCTCTGCAATTTTTAAAGCTTTATTTACATAATTTAAGGACTCTTTAAGTCTACCCCTCATTTCCTCAACTTGAGCGCATTTATATAGACTTTGTGATTTTATAAGAGGTCTTTGAGATATTTCCCTCATTTTTTTAAAATCCTTTATAGATTTTTCGAATTCACCTACGAGCATATATACTTCTCCTCTTCCTTTCAGTGCTTTAATATAAAGTATTTTTTTATCTTCAAATTTTGACTTTCTCATAATTACTTATTTGTTCTAAATATAATTTTGCTCCGGCTTTTTTAAATATTCTTCTTGCTGTTTTTAAACATCTGTCACCTTCCTTTTCTTTATTGAGTTTCAAATAAATCTTACCGAGTTCAAAAAGAGACTTCGCGTATTCCAGATTCATCTGATATTTTTTTGCGAGAAAAATTGATTTTTTAAGATATAAGATTGCTTGATTATATTTATTAACTTCTAACAGTATTCTACCCAGAACTCCTAAGGCAATTATTATTTCCTTTCTGTCTTGTGCCTCCTTTGCAGAAATAAGAGCATTTTTTGCTGATTCAAGAGCTTTTTCATAATTCTTTAATGTGGTATATAATTCTGCCACACCAGAATAGACCATAGAAATAATTACTTTATCTTTTATTTTAATTGACATTTCTTCAGCTCTTTTAAAGCAACCCTTTGCCCTTTCATATTCATCCAATTCTAAATAGACTTTACCAATGTTATTATAAGTAGAAGCAATTCCCTGTTTATATCCGATCTTTTCCGATATTTCCAAACATTTGCAAAAACATCTTAATGCTTTATTTAATTCTCCCTTTTTAAAATAAATTTCTCCTATATTATGAAATATTATACAAATTCCCAATTTATATTCTATTTCTTGAAGTATTTTAAGACATTTTTTATAATATTTAAGTGCCTTTTCTATTTCTCCTCTGTTATAATATACTATCCCAACATTGTTAGATGCCTGAACAATTGCAAGTTTGTACCCGATTTCTTCATATATTTTTAAACATTTCTGCCAGTACTTCAATGCTTTATCTAATTTACCTTTTTGACGGTATATTATTCCTATATTTTGAAACGCCATGGCAATCCCTTTCTTATCCTCCGTTTCTTCATACATTTTTAAATATTTTCGAAAATATTTTAACGCATTATCTAATTCGCCTTTACTCCAAAATACCCCTCCGAGAGTGCTATAAATAGCCCTTATGCCTGCTTTGTTCTTTATTTTTTTGTAAATTAGAAGTGCCTCTTTACAATATTTTAAAGCCATGTCATATTCACCCTTATGCCGATATACAATTCCGAGTTTTCTTAAACCATCTGCATAGACTGGTGAGAATTTATATTTTTTTATCTTATTAAGTGCTTTTTTTATAACTGTCTTAGCTTCTTCATATTCATTTTTACCCTCACATAAAAAATATCCGTAATCTATAAGTATTTCGGATAAAATATGAGGATTTGAATGAAAATTTTTTTTGCAATATGAAATCAAATTCTCATAGTCATTTGTTACCCTCTGATATTTACCTATCAAAAAATAAACTTCAGCCCTTCCCTTTAATGCCCTTACATAAAGCATCTTCTTATCCATTTTATTGAATTCCAGTTATATAAATCATTTTTCTTCCTCTTCCATTTTTTCGTAGCTCTCAATTGCTCTTGTAAAAAATTCAATTGCCTCATAATTAGCATAAACTTTTTTTGCCTTCTCGCCCGCTTCAACAGAATAAAAAAGCGCTCTTTCCCAATCGTTTGCATTATAAAAATGATGAGATAGTATTCCCAGAAATTCTTCTTTTCTGTCTTTGAAATTTTCCTCTATGAATTCTCCGACCTTTAAATGCAGAGCTCTCCTCCTTTCAAAGGAAATACTGTTATATGCAACTTCCTGAGTAAGAATATGTTTGAAAAAATACTTTGCACTACCTTCTTTTCTTTCAATTCGCACAAGGTCAAGCGAATTTAAGTCTTTTAATGCTTTAGGCAAAAATTTTACATCAGGATATATCCCTTTTATTAAAAATTCATCAAACTCCCTTCCCAGAACCGATGCGACCTGCAATACATCCTTTGTTCTGTAATCCAACCTGTCAATTCTTGACATTATCACCCCTTCAACCCTATCCGGTAATTTCACCTTTTTTATTTCACCTTTGAAATACCATTTTCCCTTTCTTAAAACAATAAAACCCGCTTCTATAAGGGACTTTATAATTTCTTCAATGTAAAAAGGATTTCCTTGCGATTTCTGAAAAATAAGCTTTTTTAGATGTTCCGGTAATTCCTTAACATCAAGTAAATTTTTAATCAAATTCATCGTATCATCTTCGGAAAGTTCCTTTAATTTAAGAGGTGTAAACCATTTCTTTTCCATAAATTCCTGTCTTTCAGGCAAAGGTCGTGATACTAATGTAAGAATAATGGGACGATTTTCTATATTTCTTGCAATATAATTAAGAAGTTCAATACTCGTGGAATCAGCCCATTGTAAATCTTCTATCACGATACATACGGGATGTCTTTTTGCTTCATATTTTAAAAAGTCAAAGGTCAGGTCGAAAATTCTTTGCTTTTTCAACTTTGCATCAATGAATTTTGTGAGGGATGTCTGAGGAAAGGTAATACCCAAAGGTTCTCCTATTACGGGAAGCCATTCCTTTAATTTTTTGTTTATTTTTGATACCTTATCCGTTATCTTTTTCTTTTTTGTCTCTACATCATCAATGGGTGAAATTTCAAAAAAATCATTTAAAATCTGCGCCCAGGGATGATATGAAAATGATGAACCGTAAGAAATACAATCACCCTCGAATACTTTAAGATTCTCTTTCAAGCATAAATTTACGAGTTCCCTTGCAAGTCTTGACTTTCCTATACCCGCTTCTCCTGTTATAAAAACAATTTGCCCTTTTCTGTTTTTCACTTTTTTAATTATTTCTTTAATTTCCTTTACCTCTTCATTCCTCCCCACCATTATTGCACTTTCAGAGACCCATTTTTCTATCATTCTAATTCTTACTGCTCTCTTTTTCTTAACACGAAATACACTTATTTCTTTCACCTTGCCCTTGAACTTAATCCTCCCTTTTCTTTCGGTTTCAAAAATTCTCTCAATTTTTTTATTAATTTGTTCTGATATTAAAATTTCTCCCTTCTTTGCTTTAGATGCTAAACGTGCTGCTAAATTCACTGCATCTCCCATCACCGTAAATTCACTCCGCAATTCCGAACCCACAGGACCTGCAAATACATAACCGGAATTTACTCCGATTCTTAAATCTATATCTTTTAAACCTTCATCATTTAAAATCTCATAACAAAAATTAATAGCTCTTATTTCATCATCCTCCATTGCCCTGGGGAATCCGAAAGTTATAAAAACCCTCTCACCCTTATCAGCAATATCAAATTTATTAACATAACCACCGTATATTTTACAGTTTTCTTTCAGAACTTTATAGAATTTTTCAAGTAATTTTGCCGAATATAAAGGCTTTTTATCAAAATCAAAACCCGCAAGGTAAATAAATACATTTGTAACCTTCCTGTGCTCTCCGTCCCGCGGTTCAAAGAACGGTTTTATACCGAGCCTTTCAATTATAAAATCAGGGATATAACCTTTAAGTTCATTAAATATTCTTTCATCGTATTTAATTTTATCTGTTTGGGTTTCAGGAATTTTGATTTTTTTCAGTCTTTTAAGAAAATAAATTCTTTTCTTCTTTGAAAAATCAAACTCCTTTAATTTTTTGACTGTATTCGGACAGAGCGCAATATTTCCTTTTTCCGTTTCGGATACAATTTGAGAAACAATTCGGAGGGTTTTTCCTCCCATGAAATCATCGGTTCCGAAATCTTTGAAAAATACCTTTCCCGTTGCAATTCCCGTATGCATACCTATTCGGAAAGTATATTTAAATTTTTTTATTTTTTTGTTTTCATTAACAAAATTCATCATTGCAATTGCACATTCTAAGGCTCTTTTTTCCTTGTTTTTGCCTTCAAAAAATGCGAATATCGCATCACCGCCGAAACCGTAAATATCTCCTTTAAAACTTTTTATTATTTCTATGAGTTTCGAGAAGAACTTGTTGATTATTTTTGTTAATTCTTCTGCGCCTTCCCTTCCGTATTTTGAAAGTCTTTCGGACATTCTTGTAAAGCCTGAAATATCAGCATAGAGAAATGAAAGGTCCAGAATCTCAAAGGCTTTTATTTTTTTCCCTTCTTGAATTCTTTTAAAAACTATTTCAGGGACAAGGCTTTTAAAAGCCCTTAGAATTTCATTTTTTTTATTCATATTTCTCCTCCCGATTTTACAGTAAAATTTTAAAGTTTTTAAATTATTTTAATCAAATTTAGTCAATCTTTTTTAATATCTGTTTTCCCGGGAACATATCCCCATAATTCTCTTATCACTCTTCTGATTCTTTCAATGCACCTTTCCTTTCCGAGTAATTCCATAAGTGCAAAGAGTGAGGGTCCTACTTTTCTGCCTGTCATCGCAAGTCTTAAAGGATGAATAAGAAATGCATGTTTAACATCCATTTTATCTGCTACATTTCTTATAACTTTTTCAATGTTAGTTTGGCTCCATTCATCTACATTTTCGAATTCACTTTTTATTTCCTCCAAACCCTCAAATACCCTTGAATCAGCAAAATATCTTTCAATGGCTTCAATATCATATCCAAAATCTTCCTTATAAAAATATTCAATCAAATAAGGAATATCTTTTAAAACTTTTGCTCTTTCCCTTGTTAATTCTATTGTTTTTTTCAGATACTCAAGGTCCCTTTCAAATTCTTCCTTCCACCATTTCTCCATCCTCAAAAAAGGAAGCGAAGCCTTTAAAAGTTCATTTATATCTTTCATTTTTATATATTCCGAATTCATCCAGAGAAGCTTCTGTCTGTCAAAGATACTCGCACTTTTCCTGCAATCCCGGATATCAAAAATTTTTATCATTTCTTCCTTTGAAATTATCTCCCTGTTATCTTTGGGTGACCATCCGAGAAGGACAAGAAAATTAAACAATGCTTCGGGTAAGAATCCCTGTTCTTTAAATTCCAAGACACCTGTTGCACCGTGTCTTTTTGATAATTTCTTCCTGTCGGGTCCGAGGATCATCGGTAAATGTGCAAATTCGGGTTCTTTCCAACCGAATGCTCTGTATAAAAGAATTTGCTTGGGTGTGTTCGGTATATGGTCATCCCCCCTTATGACATGAGTTATACCCATTTCATGGTCATCTATAACACACGCAAGATTATAAGTGGGTGAACCGTCACTTCTTAAAATAATAAAGTCCTCTATTTCCTCGTTTTTGAATTTTATTTTACCGTGAATTATATCTTTAAATTCTGTTTGACCTTCAGGAACAAGAAATCTGATTGCTTTTTTCCTTCCTTCTTTTTTTACAAGCTCTTCAATTTCTTCTTTGCTTCTGTTTAAGCATTTTCTGGAATACTTTAAATGTTTTTTCTGCAATCTTTGAATTTTCTTTTCTTCTTCAAGTTCTTCCTCCGTGCATACACAATAATAAGCTTTTCCCTCTTTGAGTAATTTTTGTGCATATTTATGATATACGGAAATTCTTTTGCTCTGAAAAACAATTTCATCATCCCACTTGATTCCGAGCCAGGAAAGACCCTCTGTAATGACTTTGATCCATTCTTCCTTTGACCTTTCAGGGTCGGTATCCTCTATTCGGAGTAAGAATTTTCCACCCATTCTTCTTGCGTAAAGGTAATTGTATATTGCAGTTCTTACACCTCCTACATGAAGAACACCCGTAGGTGAGGGAGCAAATCTTAATCGGACATTCATAATGTTTGATTATAAATTAAAAAAGACTTAAAATTAAAATATGACGGTTATTTTCTTGAAGTATAAACACAGGATTAAAAATGGCGAACTCAATTTTCCCGTTTCTCTTCCCGGGAATTTAAAAAGAAGTAAGGAGCCGAAAATACCCGAGCTCGCGGAGATGGAGGTAATAAGACATTTTGATAGACTTGCAAGGAAAAATTATTCCGTTGATTTCGGATTTTATCCGTTGGGTTCCTGCACAATGAAATATAATCCGAGGTTAAATGAAGAACTTGCTTCTCTTGAGGGGTTCATTTCCCTTCATCCTCTTCAGCCCGAGGAGACCTGCCAGGGTATCTTGAAGCTGGCAAAAAAACTCGAGGAATTTTTGTGTTTAATTTCAGGGCTTGATGCCGTGACTCTTCAACCCGCGGCAGGGGCGCATGGAGAATTAACGGGTATGCTTATTGTGAGAAAATACCATACCGAAAAAGGAAACCCGAGAAAGTATGTTTTGATTCCGGACTCGGCACACGGTACAAACCCTGCATCAGTAACACTTGCAGGGTATGAGACAGTTGAGATTAAATCAAATGAGGAAGGGCTTGTTGATATTGAAGATTTAAAATCGAAGATAAGTGAGGAAGTTGCAGCATTTATGATTACAAATCCGAATACACTCGGATTATTTGAATCAAATATCAAAAAAATTGCGGACTTATTACATGAGAAAGATATTCTGCTTTATATGGACGGAGCCAATTTGAATGCCTTACTTGGAATTACCCGGCCCGGAGATGCAGGAGTGGACATTCTCCATTTTAATTTGCATAAAACCTTTTCCACTCCCCACGGTGCAGGAGGACCGGGTTCGGGTCCTTTGGGAGTAAAGAAACATCTTGAAAAGTATTTGCCTGTTCCCAGGATAGTTGAAAAAGATGGAACATTGAGACTTTCTTATGATTTTCCTCATTCAATCGGTAAAGTCCATACTTTTTACGGACATCCTTCTGTATGGGTCAGAGCATTTGCTTATATTTTAAGAATAGGTAAAGAAAACCTCAGAGAAATTGCCGAATTTTCAATTTTAAATGCAAATTATTTAAGGAAAAAACTTGAGAAATTTTTTGAAAATCCTTATCCTCATAGACCTTCAATGCATGAATTCGTGTTGTCTGCGGAAAATATAAAAAAGAAATACGGAGTAAGGGCTCTCGATATTGCAAAAAGACTGCTTGATTATAATTTTCATGCTCCTACAATGTATTTTCCTTTAATTGTAAAAGAGGCATTAATGATTGAACCCACCGAAACCGAATCAATTGAAACACTTGATGAATTTGCGGAGGTTGTTGAAAAAATCATAAATGAAATAAAAGAAAATCCTGAAATTGTAAAGAATGCACCCCATAACACACCTTGTAAAAGACTGAACGAAGCAAAAGCAAACCGGGAACTTGATGTAAGGTATAATTTTAATGAATAAATGGATGTAAAAAAATATATTCCTTCGGAGAAAGAGGATAAATTTGATGATTTGATTGAAAGAATAGCAAGGAGAATAGTAAATATGCGACTTGAAATTCCCTTTATAATTGTTTTTGAATCCATGAAACCCCTATCCTTTATAGGTTCAAGTATTTTGGTTGCTTTTGAGCCTATAATTCAGCCGATTTTTTCATTTAAAGATTACAGAAGATTTTATGAGATGCTTGAGAATAGGGATAACATTGAAAAGCTGATACAAAAAATTGAAGAGCTTGCGGATGAAAGGGATTCAAAAAAGGTTCAATCCCTTGAAAAAGAAAAAAATAAAAATGGATAAGGATTTAAAAAGAATTCTTGCTACGGATTGTGGAAGTACTACAACGAAGGCGATATTAATTGAGAAGAAAGGTGAACATTACAGATTAATTGCAAGGGGTGAGGCTCCTACTACTGTTGAGAAGCCTTTTGAAGATGTAACAAAAGGTGCTTTAAATGCCTTCAGGGAACTTGAAGAGCTGACCGGAGTCAAAATTTTGGAGGGTGAAAAGATTATAAAGAATGCAAAAGAAAAAGAAGGTGTTGATTTATATGTTTCTACTTCTTCTGCCGGAGGTGGGCTCCAGATGATGGTTGCAGGTGTTGTAAAGAGTATGACTGCTGAATCTGCTGCAAGGGCTGCGCTCGGAGCAGGTGCAATTGTTATGGAGACAATTGCATCAAATGACGGAAGGTTACCTTATCAGAGAGTAGAACTCATAAGAAATTTAAGACCCGATATGATTCTTTTAGCAGGAGGTGTTGACGGGGGAACAAAAAAGCATGTAATCGAGCTTGCGGAACTTATAAGAGCAGCAGAGCCGAGACCCAGGTTCGGAATAAGTTATGAATTGCCTGTAATTTATGCAGGAAACAAGGAAGCAAGGGAGGATATAAAAAGTATTCTCCAGGATAAGGCTGCACTTTCAATCGTTGACAATATAAGACCTGTTCTTGAAATTGAGAATTTAAGACCTGCAAGGGATAAGATTCATGAGCTTTTTCTTGAACATGTTATGGCTCATGCTCCGGGTTATCCCAAACTCATGTCTTGGACGGATGTACCGATTATGCCTACACCGGGTGCAGTAGGACTTTTAATGCAAAAGGTTTCCGAAATCGAAGGTCTTGAAGTTCTGGGAGTTGACATAGGGGGTGCAACAACCGATGTATTCAGTGTATTTCAGGGTGTATTTAACAGGACTGTAAGTGCAAATCTCGGTATGAGCTATTCAGTCTCCAATGTTATGGTGGAAGCAGGTGAAAAGAATATTTTAAGGTGGATTCCTTTTAAAATTAAGACGAGCGAATTGAGAAACAGGATAAGAAACAAGATGATAAGACCGACGACAATTCCTCAGACCCTTGAGGATTTGATAGTGGAGCAGGCGATTGCAAGGGAGGCACTTCGTCTCGCACTTGAACAGCATAAGCAGATGGCTGTGGGACTTAAAGGAGTTCAGCAGGAGAGGACAATTTCTGATGCATTTGCGCAAACAATGACAGGAGAAACACTGGTAAATATGATGACACTTGGAATAATAATCGGTTCAGGAGGTGTTCTTTCACATGCTCCGAGAAGGAATCAGGCGGCTTTAATGATGATAGATGCTTTTCAGCCCGAGGGTTTTACTTTTATTACCGTTGATTCCATTTTCATGATGCCTCATCTCGGCGTTCTTTCAACCGTACATGAGAGATCCGCAATGGAGGTATTTGAAAGGGACTGTTTGATATGGCTCGGAACCTGTATAGCACCGAAAGGGAAGGGTAAAAAAGGTAAGAAAATTATGAGTGCAAAAATTGTAAAAGAAAATGGGGAAGATATTGATGTGGAACTTTATTACGGTGAAATAAAGAGAATTTCGCTGGGGGTAGGTGAAAAGGCAAAAGTTATAGCCGAGCCTGAGAGAGGATTTGATTTAGGAGAGGGTTCGGGAAAGAAAGTTGAACGGGAAGTAAGAGGTGGTGTTGTTGGGCTTATTTTTGACGGAAGAGGGAGACCACTTGAGTTACCCGAAGACGAGTCCGAAAGGGTGAATTTATTATCCGAATGGATTTTTGCCCTTGATGTGTATCCTAAGGAAAGATATAAAGAGCTTCTTGGGTGAAGAAAAGGAATTAATAATTTAATTTGTTGTTTAGAGACATTTTTTAATCTTGAAATAATGACAGATATGTTTTAACTTCTTCTTAGAAGTTCGGGGACACATGTAAATGTCAAAACATTTACAGATTGATTCTGATTTCAGGAAAAACTATAATAAAAATATGGAAATTTTTATTTTTCTTTTTGTTTATTATGTAGAAGGTTATATATCCAAAGATTCATCAAAAATAATGATAGAGTATTATTTGAGAAAGGGACTTGATAAGGTTGAATTGATTTACAATTACAAGGGTAAAGACTATCTTGTGGGGTTTCACAAAAATATTTATCTTGAGAGAGGAAACTTTTATAAAAAATTGTGTAATATTTTTTATTATATGTTATCATTTTGGTATTCCTCAAGTTGAAATTTTAAGTTAAAGAGGGAGCCTCCCTTGATTAGTGTGTAATTTTATATTCAAATTTTCTGTTGTGGAGA
>JAJRUZ010000078.1 GCA_024277525.1 Caldifarciminota bacterium
AATTTCTTTGCATAGGTTAAAAGTATTAAGGATTTTAAAACTATTTTCTGTTTTTCTTCGGCATTATAATCTTCATATTTTTCTCCCTTATCCCTGAAAGCCCTTATTTACTGTTCAAGGACAAGAATGTGCTTTCCGTATCCTTCCTTTACATAGGATGAAAGGTTAAATTCAAATGCTGTTGTTATAACATCTCTGGGGTCTGTAAATGTGGCAGAGAAATTAAATAAAAATCCGTTTCTTGAAAGGATTGAATAAATGTGTTGTCTTTTTGATTCTTCTTTATCTCCTTTATGAGCTTCATCAAGAAAAATATACCATTTTCCATCATTATCATAATTTTTAAAATCAATTATTTTCTCCTTCTGTTCGTCACTTAAATTATCCGAGCGGTAATAAAATACCGTTATTTCTTTTTCCCTGAAAAGGGAAGGATTTTCCCTTTTAACTTTGTCGTATTCTTTTAATTCCCTTAAATTTATAAAAATATCATGACTGTTTGCATAATTGAATTCATTAACATGTCTTTTTAATTGTTCTATCAAATCATCCCTGTGAGTTAAAACAAGGATATCATTGGGTGGAATTTCGCCTCTTTTGATTAAATCTCTCAAAATCTGAATTAATTTTACAATTACAAGCGTTTTACCGGAACCGGTAGCCATCCAGAAGCACATTCTGTTAATGAAATTTTCATAGGAGATTCTGAACTTTTTCTTCTTATTCCTTCCGTAATAAAATTCCTCAACAGGATAATAATCTTCAAGCAATTTTAAAAGTTTTGAATTTTCATCAAATTCAATGTCAATGTTTAACTCAAGACCGTTATTTTTATACCATTCATAAAATTTTCTTTTTCTTTCATTATTTATCCCGGAATTTTCATATTTTTGATAATCGGCAAAATCTTCATAATATTTCCATAGAACCTTAATGGCATTTCTCAAGGCGTTTTCCTGATAATCCCATAAAGTTTTTGTTTTTGAAAAGGTTTTAAAATCAAAAGAAATCCATCCTGAGGGAAGATTTTCAAACCTTAAATCTTTAATCATCTCCTGAAGGTAAACTCTTACTTTATTCATCCCGCCAGGAGGGTTTGAATTCGGTGGATTGGGATTCCTTCATAATAACTCAAATCTTAAATCTAAAAAGTAAAAAGTGTTAATCATTTTTACTTTTCAGGGTTAACAGGCTTGCTGCGATGATGCTGGCAATCTCCTCAGCTTCCTTGAGCAAGGGAGCAATCGTCTCTTTGTCAATTTTTAATCCGTCTCTTAACAGACAAAGCCAGTATTTGGTTTCATTGGCAGATTTTAAAGCAATTTGATAAAATTTTATAAAATCTCTTTTTGAACCTGCGGATTTGGCTTCTATAATATTTGCTCCTACAGATGTTGCAGACCTTAATAATTGGTCAAGAATTGAAAAATAAACTCTTTTAGGGTTTATAGATTCTATTAACCTAATTATCTCAATAGAGAAAAAATAGCAACGTTTTCTCAGATCTTTTCTATTTTCAAATCTCTCGTTCTCCCTTTTAAGATTTGACTTTTTAGTTTTAACTTTTGAGTTCTCGGTTTTTACTTTTAACTTTTTACTTTTCATTTCACCACCATATTAAAGATTTAATAATCCTATAATCAAGATTTTCTATATCTATTTCCTCCCCATCCTCAAAAATAACACTTTTTACTTTTGACTTTTTACTTTTGACTTTCTTAATCCACTTACCCAGCACATTTGAAATTGTCTCAACAACATCTATTTCCTTTCCATCTTTTTCCTTTGAATAAAGTTTTGAGAAATCAACTTTTACTTTGTTTTTCTCGTAATCAATTTCAAGGCATTCAAGCATTTTGGGGTCTTTCATGAAGATATACCGGTTATATACATCCTCATTCGGGTTTTCAAATAAATCGGAATCTTTATATTTTGCTTTTCTCAAAACATCTTCATACTGCTCAAGTTCGTAATATTTGAAAAATCCACCAGCATTTTTCTCATTGTATTTTTCCTTAACATCCTTTTCCTTTGAAATTCCCGATTTGTCAAAAAATAAAACCTTCTTCATTCTGGGCAAAACCACAGTCCAAAAATGCTCTCCAACCTCAATCCCTATCCATTTTCTTTTTAACTTATGCGCAACCGCAGTTGTTGTGCCGGAACCTAAAAAGAAATCCATCACTAAATCACCTTGATTTGAAGTGGATTCTATAACGCGCTTTAAGAGAATTTCGGAGTTTTCGGTTTGAAATTTCCAAGGAGAGAAAACTCCGAATACATAACCTGGAATATCTGTCCAGTTATTATCTATATTAATATCCTCACTTTGCAGTTTCTCAGGAATAAAATTTATACGATTTCCATGAATATCTATGTAAGATAAATTTTTATTTATCCTTATCCTTCCTTTTGCTTGAAGTTTATCTATTTCTTCTTGGCTATTAGTCCAATGTCTTCCTTTTGGAGGATATAATAAAACTTTTTTTCCATCCACTATAAAATATCTCGGCTCCTTTCCTTCCCCCGCAGAATGTGCCCAGGTCCATCGTAACGGAACTTGTTGCTTGCAATAAATACATACTCTTGGTCTTTTTAGAGGAATCATTTTTAAATTTTCAGTAGCGGAATAGAAGAAAAGACTTTCTGTTGTATTAGTTAAACCTTTGGATGCCTTTTGGAATCTATTTATTATTATCTCATTCCTGAAATTCTCCTCCCCAAAAACCTCATTCATCAATAACCTCACATACATATTTCCGTTGTAATCGCATCTCACAAATATGCTTCCGGTATCTTTTAATAAGTCTTTTGCTATTTTTAGCCTGTTTTCAAGCATTGTTATCCATGTTGAATCTTTGTATTTGACTGAATAGAAGTAATCCGCATCCTGTTCCTTGTTAAATGGCGGGTCTATGTAAATTGTCTGAACCTTTTCCCTGAATTTGGGTAAAATTGTATTCAATGCCTGATAATTTTCGGACTTTATAAGCCATCCGTCAAGGGATTCATCAAGATTATCAAATAATGACAGAATTTCAATTTCCAAATCTTTAAAATATTTTGTATCAATCGGAAGGAATTTGTATTTTTCATTTAAATTTTTCCCTGTTAAATCCTTTTTTAATATTTCCCTCTGTAAATCTTTTTCGCTTATTTTTTCGTCAATTATTCCCAATTCTTTCCATTCCCTTACCTGCTCTTTAAAATCAGGATGTTTTAATATTTTTTCAATAACCGACTCATTTCTCACTTTTGACCTTTGACTTTTAACTTTTGACTTTTCTTTCCCAAAGATTCTATCAAGGGTAATTACATAATTTGAGTTAAAGACAAATTTCGGTTTGTTCCATATTTTTACGAGTTCATTTTCAAATTGAGAGATGAATCTGATTATTTTATATGCAATATCCTTTAAAATCTGTAACTCTTTTATCCTTTTCTCTGTCCATTCGCTTTTTTCTTTAAAAACATACTGATAAAGCCATAAATCAAACTGTTCTTTTAAAAATTCTTCTGCATTTTTATTTATAAAATAATCAATCTCTGACTGTCTTTCAAAAACTTTAAAGGCTCTTTCCAGAGTATCGGTGGTGATTTTAATATCGTGTTTTTTGAGTTCTTTAATTATCTGCTCTGTTTTCGTCTTTCTTCCCTTCTCAGTATAAAAAACCTCAAAAACAATTGTCCCATCCTTTTGAATTTCTTTGAATTCATATATTAATTCCCTTTTTTCGGTTGCCTTTTTGTGTTCAAGTTTTGAAACATCAAAATAAAATTTAAATTTTTCTGTCTCAACTTTTGACTTTTGAGTTTTTACTTTTGACTTTTCCTTTACTATTTCTGTTTTTAAATTTCTGAAAATCCTATCGGTTTTAACATAATAGAGCATTCTTGTTTTCCAGAAAAGGATTACATCTTTATCGTCTGTATAGACTTTGTCATAGACATTCTGGTGCAGGGGAGTGTAATTAAAATATATTGAGCCTGACCTGGAGAGATATCTTGAGAAAAAGGTATAGAGTTTATCAAAAAGTTCCTCTCTGAAATCCTGAAAATCCTTTAAAGCATTCTCAATATCCTCTTTTAATTTCGGAAAAACTCCTTTTTCAAAATATCCTGACTTTATCTTCATCAAATTGATATACCCAGATTCTCCTTCTATCTTTTCTCCCACAAAGACATCCTTTAAAGCGTTATAAAATTTTTTTTCTTTGGTCATAAGATTCTTTAAAAGAACAAATTATAGAATAAATTAAAAATTTCTTTCAATTGATAAACATTTTGAAGAAATAAAATAACAGAAACTTTTAAAGTTATAAATAATATCCCTATAATTTAAAAATGAAACAAACCCTTTACATCTTTCCAACCTGTATCGGAAATCTTATTTATAAAAAATTAATTCCTGAAGTTAAAAATTTTTTGGAAAAAAGGGGATATAGGACAGAAATTCTGAAAAAACCCTTTTGCTGTGGGCAGGTTTTTTATAATTCTGGAAAAATTGAATCCGCAAAAGAAATTGCACATCAGCTGAATAATTTATGGAAAAATAAAAAAATTCTGTTTTTTTCAGGCTCATGTCTTGAATATGTTATAAAAAAAATCCCTGAATTGACAGAAAAATCAACGGAATTTACCGCAATTGAAATTACCGATTTTTTTACAAAGGAAAAACTTATCCCTGTTTTACCCGAATATCATGTTTCCTGTCATTTTAAAACATTAAAAAAAGATACTCCTGAATTTTTAACATGCTGTGGTTTCGGGGGAATATTTTCTGCTATTTACCCTGAAATATCGGAAAAAATATTAAAAACAAAGTTTTCTGATAAAGAAATTATCTCAATAGAACCCGGTTGCTCTTTTCATATGCAATCAAAAGGATTTAAAACAAAACATCCCCTGGAAAATGTGTTTGATAAAAAATAGTGCGATAAATCGCCTCTTTATTTTTAATATTTTTAGGGGGGTTGTAAAAATAATTATAATATGTAGGAGCCGTATCCATACGGCGAGTAAATTATCTTTCGCGGTTCGGAAACCGCTCCTACAATTATGTAGCGGTCGCATTCAATGCGACAATTAAAAACTCTGAAAAATGAATAACCGCGTCCTAATAAACATCAAAAGGGCATTTGATAAGAGGAATGTTGCTGTGAAAGAGATAGATTTTAAAGAATTGAGAGAAAAAGCCAAAAAAGTAAAGGAAAATTCAATTAAAAATTACAAGGAACTTCTTGAAACATTTATTAAAATAATGAATGAGAAAGGAGTTAAGGTATTTGTTGTGCAGGATAGAATTACCGCACTTCATTTTATAAAGGCGATTTTATTAAAAGAAAAGGCAAAAAAGATTGTTGCTTCAAAGTCAATGACAGCTGAGGAAATAGGTTTAAAAAAATTTTTGAGAAAAAACGGATTTGAATTCAATGAAACAGACCTGGGTGAATGGATATGTGACCTGGCGAATTCTCCTCCGAAACACATTGTTGCACCTGCAATCCATTTTTCAAGATTTGATGTAAAGAATTTATTTGAAAGAAAATTCAATACAAAACTTTCCGATAATATAAATGAATTGACAAGTTTTGCAAGGGAAAAATTAAAGAAAATCTTTGAACAGGCTGATGCAGGAATAACAGGAGCAAACTTTGTATTTGCAAAAGAGGGAATTATCGGATGTTTTGAAAATGAAGGAAACCTGGGAAAAAGTTTTTATTTTCCGAAAACGGTTATAACAATATTCGGAATTGAAAAAATTGTTGATACAGTTAAAAATTTTCCAATTTTTTTAAGAATTTTACCGAGAAATGCGACAGGACAGAGAATAACCTCTTTTGTTCATTTATTATCAAAAAGAAAAAACTGGTATATAATAATCCTTGAGGGAAAAAGAAAAGAAATTGCTGAAAATAAAGAATTCAGGGAAATTTTATATTGCATAAGATGCGGTGCCTGTTCAAATGTCTGTCCTGTTTATGGGGTTCAATCCGCAGAAGGATACAAAGGACCGTACAGAGGACCTATAGGTATTTTATGGAATGCCCTTTTAGAGGGTTTTTATTCAAATACCTTTTATTCAACCTTGTGTGAATCCTGTGATTTAATCTGTCCTGTAAATATAAATATTTCTGAATTAATAAGAAAATTGAGAAAAGAAAAATACATGCCACCAAAATTGAGAATATTTTTAAGAATCTACTTTAAATTATTAAAATATCCTGCTATTATGCAGTTATTTTCTGATAAAATAAAACCTGAATTTTTAACAAATTTAATTGTAGGAGGGGTTTCCAAACCGCGATTTATGCATCGCCGTATGGATACGGCTCCTACGGAGGTTGTAGGAGCGACATCCTTGTCGCGACTTCCTGCAGAAGAACCGCGAAATAAAATAAATTTTGAAAAAAACTGGGAAGAAGCAGGAGGAAAATTCGGGGATAGAGGTAGAAAATTCAATGCAATCTATGGAATTGAGGAATCAGGAACCGTTATTATGGAATCCGAAGATTTTAAAGATTTCTTAAATGAAAAAGAAATATGCTTTGTATTAAATAGAAGAAACCTTCTTAAAACTTTTGATAATTTATTTGAAACAGAGCTAAATTCAAACAAAAATTATCTCTTTGTTACCGGTCCTTCAAGAACAGCTGATATTGAGAAGAAATTGATTTTAGGAGTGCATGGGCCGTGGGAGACCTATATTAATTTTCTTTAAAGCTTCCACATCTTTTCAGGAATCTCCACATTCAATTTAACCATATAAAAATGAGCTGTTAATACTTTTTCTCCGTTTTCATCAAATCCTTCTGTCCTGTAGGGAATATAATCATCTGTAAACCATATTATCTCCTCTTTCAGTCCCCAATATTTATCAGGTTTTGTTATTTTAACTTTAATTTTCTTTCCTTTAATTCCGTTTTCTTCAAAATCACCCGCAAATCCAAGCTCAAAACCCTCTTCAAGATATTTCATAAATCTGATATAAATCCCGCTTATGCCGGCGTCATAGGTTTTAAATCCGAGAACAGAGGTTACTTTTTTATCATCCGGTTTCAGAGTTAAAACAATTCCTCTTAAAAGACCACCTTTTCTTCCTCTTACAACATTCTTTTCGGGATTATACATTGCCTCACTTCCTTTATTTTTGCCTTTTAAGACTTTCAATCTTGTCCACAAAGGTTTTTTGAAATAAACATGATATGTAACTTCCTCGGATTCCTTACCCTTTTTCTGAAAGGTGGTATATTCACATTCATAGGTCTGAATTGACTCCCATTTTTCTTTTATTTTTGAAACAAATTCCTCAAGATTGAACTGGGTCTGTGAAAAAATTATTAAAAGAGTGGTAAAAGGCATATTTTTATATAATTTCATTATGGACTTGAACCTTCTTGATTATTGCAGTAAATTATAAATTAAAAACTTACGAATGTCAAAAGAGTGATTTTCTTTAATAAGATCACAGAATATTATTTTAAAGAAAATTGAAAAAATTTTGCGGATTTCTATAAAATTTTAATTTAAAGGTTCGATTCCTTTTGAATTTTTACGGAGGTTTAAATAATGCCCAAAATGAAGTCAAAAAGGTCGGCAAAAAAAAGGTTTAAGATTACAGGTAAAAGTAAGATAAAATTTTATCATGCCTTTCATTCACACCTTGCAGGAAGTAAGAATGCTAAAAAGAAAAGAAAATTAAGGAGACCTTCTTACATGAAAAAGCAGGATGCAAAAAAAATAATCAAACTTCTGGATGTGTAAAAATTTTGAATTAAAATGCCTTGGATTTTAAAGAAAAGAATAAGAAGGGAAATAGGGCATATGCTTTTTAATTATAAAGGCAAGTGCAATAGACCGCATGGTCATACTTTTTGGATAGAGGTTGAGCTTTTGTTTGACAAACTTGATGATATCGGAATGGGGATGGATTTCGGAGAGATAGAGAGGATTATTAAGGAGATATTCCCTGATCATGTGTTTTTTAAATATGAGAAAGATAATAGAATAGGGGAAATGGATGGGGTTATAAGTCTTCCGTTTAATCCTACATCCGAAAATTTATCAAAATGGGCTTTTGAGAAGCTGAAAGAAAAGGGATTGCCTGTGAGATCGGTCAAAATAGAGGAAACACCGACTTCTTTTGCTATTTATTTTGAGTAATATTTTGAGCAGGGTAGGGGAAATAGGAACAAACATAAATTTGCTGTTATTGGGAGTATGAGTATATTTATTTTTCCCACATTTGATAAGCGGCCCATTTTATATATTTCTTGCAGATTTTATTTACCGGACATCCCCTGCAGTCCGGATTGAGTTCAGTGCAATATCCATCTTCAAAAAGGTAAAATGCACCATTATCAACATAAAATGGAATTCTACCGAATTTTGTGACTATCTCTTCTATCCATGGTCTCATTTTGCTTGCCTGAATAATATATGGTCTCTTTTTTTCATAGAGTATCTCTTCCAATAAGCCTGTTCTGCAAAATACTTTTCCGACATGCCCATCCACTATCATTAAAGTCTCTTCCATTTTTGCTACTCTCTGCTTCCAGATCTCGTTAAAGAGGAAAACCACCCAGTTGACAAACATTCTGCAAGCCTTGGGGTCATTCCCAACCCGGCCAGCTTCAAGCACCGGATGAGTATTAAGAAAATAATGATATAGGTTTTATACCACCCAATGCTCCAACTCTGTATAATGATGATCCTTTCTCCCCAGCAACATCTTTAAAGACTCTAAATAATTCACTTTCTGATATTTTAAAGGGTTCGGAAAGTAGCATATCTGTGAATTCTTCCGAAATTCTTATAGACATCTCCCTTACTTTTTCAAAT
>JAJRUZ010000079.1 GCA_024277525.1 Caldifarciminota bacterium
CAATTACCAGATTTGAGCCAGAGGGATTTTTTCCACTTGCCCCAACTAACATCCATGGAGGTGTCCCATGTGAGTAGCTTCTTATAGACGCTTACGTTTTTATATATTAGGGCTTGACTTTCTTAAACCAGACCCGACCCCCATTTCAATCGACCCCAATTTCAATTTTTAATAAATTGTACCCTTAGCAGGTTAATTGAAATATGAAGTATGAGGGGATTGATGTATCAACGGGAAAAGCGAACACAGTCGGGTGGACTAAAAGTTAGATTTGGATTTGAGTGTGATGTAGGAGGCCGTATCTCTGGAAGGAAAATGGATTACTTTTTAAAACACAAATAAATAGAGTTTATTTGTATTCGCCCAATATTTTAATTGTCAAAAATTTTATAAACGCTTTTACGGCTTCCTCTTTAGAAAAACCGCCTATCAAGAATTTATACTTTGCTTGTTTATATACTTTTATTCTTTCGTATTTAAGTTCTTTCTGACAATATTCTTTAAATGACCGCTTCAAATGATCTCGTCTTGTAATTTTTTCTATGTAATCCAGCACCACTATTGTCCTTTCAGATTCTTTTTTAAGAAAATCTCTTCCTTTTGGGCTTTCAAGAACACCGGCTCCTACATCTATAAGACAAATATTTGGAGTATCTTCATATGTTAATTTGATTTTATGTATTAACTCTCTAGATTTCTCCCAAAATCCGGAAGGACCTACTTTAGTAAAATATTCACAAAGTGATTCCACACCTTCTCTTTCTTTTATCAACTTATCTAAATGTTTGTGAATGATACAGTCTAAGAGTTTTGCTACCTCTTGTGCTAAGAATGTCTTCCCTACATTAGATGGTCCAATCAAATAAAATATCATGGAGTTTGAAGTTTATTTAAAAATTTTGTATTCATTATATTCTGCCACCAATTTGCTGAACAAGGTCTTCCACTAATTTTTCAACTGGCTGATTCTCACAAACATATTCTTCTTTTATCTCATAATAACATGAAGGCAATAAGTTTTCATAATGTTTTACTATATTTTTATCCGTATTAACAATGTAAAAAGGAACATGCTTTTGTATAGGAGCATTATCTTCTAAAAAGAACCTTATTAACATATCTGTTTCGGGTAAGGAGTAACCTATACAGTAAATATTTTTAGCGTTTTTTAAGGCTTTGCCTGCTTCATACCATATAGCCTGTATTTTTTCATTTTGAAAATAATCTGTTTTCTGTATTGTTGGTGGAACTATTAAGGGGACTTTGTCAGAAATAATCTTTGCATATTCTTTTGAAGGAATATCCATTAAATCTGCATACCAGCCTATTAAACCTATTTGATATATTTGTTCTCCATAATATACTGGGGATCCAGAATAGAACCAATTTATAGAACCATGAAGTTTGTAAATATCTAATTTAAATTCATTTGTAAATTCTTTAATTAATCCTTGTATTTTAGGATCAGTTAGTACTTGAATATCCACTGGATATTTAAATTTCTTTATTACTCTCCGTTTGAAGTCTTTGTAATAACCAACTGCCCTTTCAATCAAACAATCATAATTTAAAGTTAATATTTTGGACCTGCTTTTATCCCAATATTTA
The DNA here is from genome assembly GCA_024277525.1 of Caldifarciminota bacterium. Classification (GTDB taxonomy): domain Bacteria; phylum Hydrothermota; class Hydrothermia; order Hydrothermales; family JAJRUZ01; genus JAJRUZ01. Next base: position 1,609 of record JAJRUZ010000079.1, read on the forward strand.
ATTAATTTTAACAACCAATCTGGAGGAGGCTGCTTTGTAATTTGATTTTCAATACTTCTGATTTTATCTCCAATTATTGTTGCGATATCTATAAAAAGTGCTCTATTCCTTAAATTCTCTGATTTGCTGAGCCAGGGATGGCTTTGAGATAAGTAAGTTAAGAAAAGTTCTATGTTTTGTTGAAATTTCTTATCTAAATCATCTTTTATCAATCCTTCTGTTTTCGCTTCCTTTATAACAAGTTCACTCAAGTGTTTAAGCAAAGGCATTTTTGGGGATATGGCATGAGAAAAGCCTGCACCGAGTATGAAAACGTTGTATTTCATATACTTATTTTATCTCCCATGGTGTTTCTTCAATTGTGTCTTTGAATATTTAATCATTACATTGTCTTGTGGGCAAGAGAATGGAAAGTATCAGAAAATACAAAGCTTCGCTTCATAGTCTGAGGGACTTCGTGTAATACCTATTTCCCACTTCCCACATAACCTCACGCAATACCTCCTTCTCAGCTCCTCTTGCCTCCTTCAAGAGTGAGTGAAGAAACACCTCACAAGAGACTCAAATGTTCTACCTTGATTTTTTTCTTAAAAACTTTTTCAATAAAGAGTAGGCCAAAAATTTGGGTTAGAGGTTTCTCATGAACTCTGCAAGACTTTCTGCGAAAGGGGAGAAGTATCTTTTTCCCGGACCAAACCTCTCTGGGAAACACGTAGTAAGTTGATTTGCTACAGTCCATAACTGCTTATTATGGACATTCATGCTGACATTTCTTACCTGAATGGCTATTTCCTGAACCTCGTCAAATATGTTCCGGAAAAAAGAAGAAATCATATACTCATCATTTTTCCATGATTCCATTTCAATGGCATTCCATATTTTATGAAAGAGCAAAAAGACCCTGCCCCATGAAATAAAAGGTGGCAGGGGGCTTTTTCCTATATCAGGATAAAACCCCTTTTCATCTTTTTTCACATACGTAACCATCAATCCTGGATGATAATCTTTTATTTTGATTATCACCCGGTCAAAAAGCCTCCACACATCCATGAGAAAAACATAATTACCCGCATCCTTAACCACAATTCCTGCTTTCTTCCATTTTTCAAGGATTTTGTATACATTTTTCTGGTCATAGAACACATTACTCGCTATCTGCCTTGAATTGCCCCTGTGAAAAAGCAGATACAAAAATACTTCCACCCTTGCATTTATCCCCACTACTGACCTGAGCCAGAGCTGGAAAAGCGAAGGCTTAAAAATAGGAATTTTTGAAGGAATTTTCTTTGAAATCTGTTTATCTTCCGCACGGGATTTTTCAAAGAGTCGCTTTTCAACCTTTTCCTGAAAAGTTTCATAAGTATGGGAAATCTCTCCAAATTTCTTTATCATTTGCCTTAAACGTGCAGTGCTTATAAATTCCCTGTGTGCATTCACCCACTCAAAAGCTATCTCTGAAAATCTCGTACCTCCTGCATTTTTATCAAAAAACATACTTGAGGTGATTAGTGCCTCTACATCAATAATAAACCGCTTTTCTTCCTCACCATGGAATACTTCCAGAGATGCCCACTGTCTGCTGTGAATCTCTATAAGTGCATTTAAAAATTTTTCTTTAAATTCTGTCAGCAACATTTTTGAACCCTATCTTCTCTAAAAAATCTATTAACATCATTCTGAAGCCCTGTGAGGGCTCATGCGTTATTGCCCACTTTGCCGCCTTTTCTATTTCTTCCTCTGAAGGATTAAGCGCAAGAAGATCATTTACATGATAGCCACCCCGATCCACTGCTGCGTAAAGTTTAAAGTGAATTTGATCAAACCGGCTGATGTAATACACGGTTAAAGACCGACCATAAGATTTCTTAATTACTCTCTTCTCAAATCCTTCAGGAAGTCCCATTCTTACAAGCTCTGCGGGCCCCGTGTTGAGCCACCCTGCCGAAAGATTAAAATCCCGTGCGACCTTTTCCGCAGCACGCCTGAGATAATCAGGAATATCTTTTAATTCCTTTACAAATCCTCTCCCTCCTTTTCTTCTAAAGTGCCGAGCACATCCACATCTTTCGTAACCCTCTGAACCAGACCAAGGGCAATAAGTGCACTTCCTCCGCATACCACAATGTTTACTCTTTCGCCTCCTTCTGCTTCAATCTGAGTCCCCAGAGCTTCAAAAATTTCATCCAGTAATGTTAAGTTTATATCCATTGATTAGGATTTTAAATCCTAAAAAATTAAATACCAAATCCTTCTCTCAACTCAACACCCGTGCAGTGTGTAAATACAAATATAATGTTTTCACACCACTTATTACATTCTACTCGTTAGCCCCGCTGGGAATATCTGTGTGTGCCTCCAAGGGCACGGATAGGTGACTGAGTGGTCCTTTAAGAAGACTCCCTTAATCAAATTTCATTTTTTATTGACAAGCCTTTTTTCATAGGTGACCCCTTCTCAGCCCCCCTTCGGGCTTCAAAAGCTTCCAATTACCAGATTTGAGCCAGAAGGAATATTTCCACTTGCCCCAACTAACTTACACGGAGGTGCCCCATGTGAGTAGCTTCTTATAGACGCTTGCGTTTTTATATATTAGGGCTTGACTTACTTAAACCAGACCCGACCCCTCAGGGGGCCTTTTACCCTACAAATATTGCATTTTACATGTTTGTAGGGTAACCTATTTTATCATGGAAGACCTTGAAAATGTGCTTAAAGAATCTCTTGAGTTTTACTCTGCACAGGAAAGAAGCATCACTGCGCGGCTTGCTCTACTTCCAAAAGGCGTAATTAAACCGAAAAAGATAAAAGGTCGCACTTACTTTTACCTTCAGTACAGGAAAGGGAAAAAACTGATTACTGAGTATCTCGGAACAAAAGTGCCGGAAGAGCTGCAGGAAAAACTTGAAGAGAGAAAAAAACTTGAAAGCGAACTGAAAAAAGTAAAAAAGGCTTTAAAGATGTTGAAGAAAAAAGAAGAAAACGTTGATCTTACTGAGCCTGTAAAAGAGCTTCTCAAAACATTTACACAAAATAACCTGTGGGATTACGGTGTAGAGATTATAGGGAGCTGGTGTTTTATCATTTATCAAAAATACCTTCCTGTGGAAAAATATCCTCTGAGGACTCAAGATGTGGATATTCTGATTCCTCTCCCTTACAGGGGGCCAAGAATTGATATTTCATCAATTTTGAAATTACTGGGTTTTGAAGAACATATTAATCCCGATGGTTCCACATACTTTGCTGGAAGTGGGTTAAAAATAGAGTTCATTGCCCCTAAAAAAGGAAGACCTTCTTCCAGACCTCCCTATGTGAAAAAATTAAATATCACCCCTCAAACTCTGAGATTTACAGAGGTGTTATTGATGAGTCCTGCGCTAATAAAAATTTCCCGTGGAATAAAAGTCCTTTTTCCTTCTCCAGCTTCTTTTGTGATACATAAATTATTAATTTCACAGCGATGGAACAGCAGGGAAAAGAGGCAGAAAGATCTAAGACAGGCTGTATTTCTGTTAAAATATGTACTTTCAGTTGATGAGGAAAAAGAAAGATTAAAAAAAATATGGAAGGAGATTCCTGAAGGGTGGAAGAAAAGAGTTAAAAAAGCCCTTAAAGAAGCACGCTCAACGTCTCCTCTTGAAACTTCTATAATAAAAGCGGGTGAAGATTTCCTGAGCAGGTTGTGAAGAAATTTCACAAAACCTTAAAATTCTCTTTGAACCGCCGGGCTATTATACTGACGTGAGAAAATCTCCCGGTTAGCTTTAGCTGATCAGTCCAGTCCAAATCCGAAACAGACACATGTAATTTTCTCCCTCTTGCACTGGATGGAAGTTCTTCGGGTTTTTTCTTTATCCTGGAGGCTTTTCTCTTGAATCCCTGAACCGGGGTTACTTTTACCGTGGTCTTTAAGTGGCGTAAAGCCTTTTGTTGCTCATAAAGGGCTCCCTGCCTCAGGGAAAGCATTTGGGACCTGTGATCCAAAATTCTTTTACTGAAGGGTAGGGTCCTGGACGC
>JAJRUZ010000080.1 GCA_024277525.1 Caldifarciminota bacterium
TAAACAAAGGGAAGAAGTGTTTAAATAACAAAAAATTCGGTAATTTTTCAGAATTTTAAACAAACCGAGAGGGGTGAAAATCAAAACCGGATTCAAATCTTTTTCTTTTCTCATTAATTTTTTGAAAATCTCCATAATTTTTTGACTTTATTTAATGATTTGGGTTTAATTTTCTTATTTTCATAAAGTGCTCTTTTTGTTCTTTTAACTCCCCATTTTGTCTTTTTTCTTATCTCAATTATCATTTTTTCAATTTCTTCCGGAGTTTTATTTGGCATTTTCTTTGGTCTTTTTGATTTCGGTTTTAATCCTTCTTCACCTTTCTCTTTATAAAGTCTGAGAACCTTCCTTACAGTTTTCCTGTCTGTTTGAGAAATATGTGCAGTTCTTCTTATACTTTGAGTGATGTTATATATTTCAATAAGTTTCTTCCTCGCAAACACAGGATCAATCTTAAAAAGTTCACCATAAGAGGTCATCTTGCACCTCCATTTTCAGCCCAAAAATCACCAAACCTTCCCGGTTTCATAATATTTATATTTAATACACTAATATAAACCCTTTTCAAAAACTCAATATGATGGTGACGATGTGTGTAAATATCTACATCGCAAACTTGAAAAAATAGTTAAAAAATATTATAATATATTTCCAAAAAGGAGGTGAAAATGGCAAGGAAATGTGAAATTTGCGGAAAAGGCACAAAATTCGGAAGACAAATATCTCATTCACACAGGGTAACATCCAGGAAATTTAAAGTGAATTTACATACAAAAAGAGTTGTAATAAACGGAGTTAAAAAGAAAATAAGGGTATGCACAAAATGTTTGAGAAAAATAACAAGCATCCTCTGCTGACTTGCAATACATACTTCATTTATTAAAAAAAGACTTCTTACTCGAATTCCGGACAAGAGAAATTATTTTACCCTATCTTTTATTTTCCTTTTTACTTTTATTCTTACTTGCATTCGGAACACAACGTCTTGAAAACCTTTCAATATTTTCTTTTTTCTATTTCCTTTCCTTTATATTCTCGGGCATAATCGGTTTTGAAAGAGCATTTTCCCTTGAAATTGAAACAGGAGGGATCTATTCCCTTCTCACCTTTCCCATCCCAAGAAACTTAATCTTTATTTCAAAGACAATTTCAATGTTTATTTTTCAAACAATATCAGGACTTTTATTGATGCTTATTTTTTCCGTATTTTTAAATATAAGATTCCCCCCTTTTTTCCCCTTCCTTCTGATTCTGATTCTCTTCTCTTTCGGATTCTGTGTCCTCGGAACTCTTTTGTCTTTTCTTACCTATTCATCAAAAGCAAAAGAATTTCTTTTACCCATTCTTTTGATTCCGCTTTTTGTTCCCCCTTTTATAGCAGGAACAAAAGCACTTTCCATTCTGATCGAGGAGAATATTTTTAAATTAAACTACATTTATTTCCTCATTTTTTTTGATATACTTTATTTTTTAATCTCTGATGTTCTTTTTGATTATATTATTATAGAATGAAAAGGGGTATAAGAAGTATGACCGGTGCGAGTTCAGCAAGAGGGAGAAGCAATGATATTTCGTGCAGGGTTGAAATAATTTCTCTAAATTCAAAAGGTTCTGAAATAAAAGTAATTATATTACCGGAGATTCCGGGTCTTGAAACAAAAACAAGGGAATTTTTAAGGAAATACTTAAAAGATGGAAAATTTATCGTGAAAATAAACTTCCCTGACACGGGTTTGAGATTTGAATTAAATAAAAAACTTTTAAAAACACTTAATATTGAGAAAAATGAAAATTTATCCTTTATAATTGATCCATTTAAAATTCCCGGACTTATAAAGTTTATTTATCCTGAAAATGAAATGTTCAAATTATTAAAAAAAGTCTTAAAAAAAGCAATAGAATCCCTTGAAAATAAAAGGTTGAAAGAAGGAGAGGAAATTAAAAAAGCAATAGAGAAGGAAGTTTATGAAATAAAAAAATATTTAAAAGATATGGATAGGGAAGGAATAAATGAGGAAGTTGTGAGAATTTTATCTCATTTAAAATCGATAAAGAATGCACTTAAAAATAAGAAGGGACCATGGGGTAAAGTGATTGATTTTTATGGACAAGAGATTTTAAGAGAAGCAAATACGATTACTCAGAAGACCGATAATTTAAAAATTATTAATTCTGCAATAAAAATTAAGGAAGGGGCAGATAATATAAGGGAGTTATCAAGGAATCTTGTATAAAAATACATCTTTTTATTCCTATCTTTTAAAAATACTCGGAACAAAAGAAACAAAAGAATTCTTTGAGGCAACAAGAGAGGAATTTCCGAAGGTAATAAGGATAAATCCCTTAAAAACAAATAAGGACTCTATAAAGCAGAGATTAACAAAAAAGGGATTCATATTAAAGGATAATCCGATATGGGGAAATTCCTTTGAGGTAATTTACGAACCTTATGAAATAGGTAAAACAATTGAGCATTATGCAGGTCTTTTTTATATTCAGGAAAAATCTTCCCTTTTACCGGTCAAAATTTTAAATCCGAAACCCGGAGAAAAAATTCTTGATATTGCCTCTGCACCGGGATCAAAGGCAACTCAGATAGGTGAAATGATGAACAATAAGGGAATCCTGGTATGTAATGATATTCATCTTCCCAGAATAAAGGCATTAACACATAATATAGACAGAATAGGACTCATAATTACAGCAATTACAATGATAGATGGTGCAAAATTCGGAAATATTTATTTTGAAAAATTTGATAAAGTTCTTGTAGATGCTCCCTGCTCAAACATGGGTACAATTCATAAATCAAAAGAAGTTTTATCATGGTGGAATGAAAGGGAAATAAACTGGTTCAAAATGATTCAAAAGAGACTTTTAATTTCAGGGATCAAAGCATTAAAAGAGGGAGGAACACTTGTCTATTCAACATGTACTTTGACTGTTGAAGAAAATGAGGAGCTTATTGATGAAATAATGAAAAGTTATCCTGTTGAGATAGTCGAAATAGAACCTCTCGGAGTAAAAGAAGAAAAGGGACTGACGGAATATCAGGAAAAGAAATTCAGTAAAGAAATTGAAAAAACGATAAGAATATGGCCTCATAAATCTCTTATGGAAGGTTTTTTTATTGTAAAAATGAGAAAAATTGAAAAGATGAAAAAAAATAAAGAATATTATTTAAAAAAAGAGTACAGGAAAATCTTAAAAACTTGTGATGGTGTCATTAAAAACCTTTTGAATTATTTAGAAAAATATTACGGAATTGAAAAAGATATTTTTGATGATAAAATATTCAAAATCTCAAAAGGGATATGGATGCTGTCACAGGACATGGAGAATTTTCCGATTCCTCATTCATTCAGGGAAGGATTAAGGATAGCAAGGATAAGAAAAGAAGAGTTTAAATTAACAACAAATGCTGCTCAAATTCTTTTTCCTTATATTAAGAGAAACATTTATGAGATAAAAAATGAAGAACAGGCACAGATTATATTAAAAGGTGGTGAAATAGAAATTAAAGAAAATTCAGGTGAAGGCTTTAAAGTTATATCTTTTGACGGAATATGTCTCGGAATGGGGGTGGTAAGAGGAAATAAATTAAAGAGTCAGATACCCAAAAGCAGAAGATTTGAAGAAATAATTATTTAATTTATTCCCATATTCCGGGTATTTGAGTATTACAAAAAGGGCATTTACCGTTTTTTATCTTGTTTTCAACAATCCAGAATATATCCCTTCTGACCAGCAGTTTACCGCATTCAGGACAATAGGTGCTTTCAATTTCAGGCGCACCTCCTATATTTCCTCCATAAACAAATTTAAGCCCTTCTTCAAACCCTATTTCTCTTGCTCTTAAAATTTTCTTAAAAGGTGTTCTCGCTTTTTCAAGCATTTTGTAATCAGGATGGAAAGCAGTGACATGCCACGGTATATAAGGTGAAAGGGACTTTATAAATTTTGCTATATCCCGCAATTCCTCTTCGGAGTCATTATATCCGGGAACAAGCAAAGTCACTATTTCAAGCCAAAGTTTTTTCTCATAAACTTTTTTAATACCATCCAAAACATTATTTAAAGTACCTCCCAATATTCTGTAATTTTTATCCCTGAAACTTTTCAGATCAATTTTATAAGCATCAATAAAACCGTCAAGATATTCAAGTACTTCATCCGTAACATATCCGTTTGAAACATAACCCGTTTTCAAGCCATGAGATTTTGCAATTTTGAAAATTTCCTTAGCCCATTCGGTGGTTATAAGAGGCTCATTGTAAGAGGATATGATGCTTTTTGAACCCCTGCTTAAAGCAATCTTTACAATATCTTCTGCATTGATTTTTTCATAATAAAGATATGCTTTTTCATCTTTTAGCACTTGAGAGGTAATCCAATTTTGACAGTAAGGACAATGGAAATTGCAACCGAGCATCCCAAAAGTTAAAGCATAACTTCCGGGTAAGAAATGGAAAAAAGGCTTTTTCTCTATCGGGTCATTCTGAAGTCCTGAGACATATCCGAAAGGCACAAAAAGTTTTCCGTCTTTATTATACCTTACCTTACATATCCCTCTTTTACCCTCAAAAATTAAACATCTGTGGGCACAGGCAAGGCATCTTACCTTTTTATTTTCATCTTTTATATAAAGTTCTCCTTCCTTCGTGAGATTATCTACTCCCACTTGGCTTTTAATGAACATTTTTTTCCTTGTGGCTCAAGGGGAATTTAACCCTGTAAAGAAATTTTACACCAAAAAATTCTTTTTTTGATTCAATTTGATTTTTTATCATATTTATATTATAATTTAATAGATGGTTATTTTGATAAAAGAAATTTAAAAAAGCGGGTTCTATCCCCTTGTAAAATTCTCCAACGGAGGTTCAAAAATGAGTAATGTTTATGTGTTAAAGTTCAAAAAAGGTGATGTGGAAATAGAGGTTCACGGAGACAGAAATTTTGTGGAAAGGAAGTTTGAGGAATTGTACGGAAAGGTTTTTGAGGCAATTGTGCATGTGAAAGAAGAACCGGTGAAAAAGCCTGCTGTAGTGGAAAAGGCTCCCCCTAAACCAGTCAAGAAGCCGGAAAAAGCAGTAGCCGAAGCCCTTGATCCGAAAGATGTAAAAGAGTTTGTAAGAAGTTTCAAAACACCCACAAACACCGAAAAAATGCTTGTTGCTGCGAGATATCTAAGGGATAAAGCTAAAAAGAAATCCTTTACTTTATCTGACATAAAATCCGTATATAAAATAATGAGATGGGAACTTTCAAAGAACCCCTCTTCTTTCCTTGCTAAATTCAGGAAAAGGAAGTTCATCTATCAATTACCCCAGAAAAGAGACGGAAAACCCCTTTACATGATGACCGAACAAGGAGTTAAATATACGGAAGGATTGAAAAAATAATAACTTATTTTAATTAAATAAAGATACAGAGACAGACAATTTAAAATAAAACGGTATATTAAATTGAAAGAGGTAAGAGAGATAGATGGGTCTTATTTAGAAGGCGGAGGACAGATATTAAGGATATCCTTATTTTTGTCATTATTGACAAATAAGTCTTTTCATATTTATAACATAAGAAAAGGAAGACCTAAACCGGGTCTTAAAAATCAACATTTGCATATAATTAAGTGTTTAAAAGAAATAAGCGATATAAAAGTAGATGGAGACAGATTAAATTCACTTGAGGTTTTCTTTTATCCAGGTAAAGTAAAAGGAGGAAAGGTAAAAATTGATTTCAAAACAGCAGGTAGTATTCCCCTCTTTTTGCAAACAATATTTCCCGTTTCACTGATATCCGAAAAACCTCTATATCTTGAAATAATTGGGGGAACAGATGTTCCCGGAGCCCCGACCATTGATTATTTCAGGGTTAATATAGTCCCTGTATTTGAGAAAATTTTAAATGAATTTTCAATTTTTATTGAAAGAAGAGGATATTATCCAAAGGGCGGGGGAATAGTTAAAATTAAATTGCACGGAAAACTTGATCAAATTGACCTGAATTTTGATGACTCGAAATTAAAGAAAATAAAAGGTATCTTAACTGGATCAGAAGTTTTGAAAAAAAGAAATGTTCTTGAAAGGATGAGAGATGCATCTTTTAAAAAATTAAAGGAATTAAATATACCGCTTGAAATTGAAATCAATTATGAAAGTTCCCTTTCCCCCGGATGTTCATACGTATTATGGGGTATCTTTGAGGGAAAAAGAAGATTATGTGTGGATATTCTGGGCAAGAGGGGTGTACCTTCTGAGGTTCTCGGGGAAGAAATATCAGAAAAATTTATAAAATATTTGAGAAGAGGAGATTCTCCTGATCCCAATCTTGCTGATCATCTTGTTCCCTTTTTAGCCCTTTTCGGTGGAGAGGTAATACAACCCGAACCCACGAAACATTTTGAAACCGCAATATGGGTGAGTAAAAAATTTCTAAATTTTGATGTAAAAAAAGAAAATCAGAAATATATTTTTATTCCACACCGATAATTTCCCCCTTTTTCAAGTGAAAGACCCTTTTTTATCTTCAAATATTTCCGAATATGTATGGCTTGAAACCATAATAACTTTATCATTTAAATTTTCCTTAATGTATTCTTCCAGAATTTTGATTCCCTTTTTATCCAAGGAAGTAAAAGGTTCATCAAGATAGATAAAAAACGGGTCGTGCATAATTGCTCTGATGATTGATATTCTTTGCATCTGTCCTCTTGAAAGCTCCTTAACCTTTTTATGTATATAAGGAATACATTCAAATCTTTCGCAAAATTCTTTTATTTTCTCTCTGTTAACATTAAAAAATTTTGCACTGAATTCAAGATTTTCATATGCGGTTAAATCAGGATACAAAAAGGGTATATGAGAAGCAAAACCGATGTTTCTCAGAAATTTATCCTCCTTGCCGTTTGTCTTCTCATCAAAATAAAAAAAGTCACCTTTTGAAGGAAATAGTAAAAATGAAAGTATTTTAAAAAGTGTAGTCTTACCCGAGCCGTTTTCTCCTAAGAATAAAAAAAGTCCTTTTTCTTTAATCTCAAAATTGATATTTTTTAAAGCATAATCCTTTCTGAATACCTTTCCTAAGTTTACAACCCTTAAATAACTTTTTTCTTCTCCCATTTTTTTCTGACAAAAATAATAAATAAAATGAAAAGAACCAAAATAAAAAAAGGAGCAACAAATTCTCCCCAATTTATTTTGCCTTTTAAGGACACAATATAAAAATTCAATTTTTCTCCGGGTTTTATCTTTTTAAGTGAGTAAACTTTAAAATTTCCCTGAGGTGTCCCTTGTGTGCTGACTTCGAAATTTTTAAGACCTTTTATATCAAGATTTTCGGGTATCATAATCATAAATTCATTTAAGGGCGAATCAAAAATTTTTTCTATTTTATTCTCGGGTAATTTGGGGATATGATAAAGAATTGATATTGTTTTCCTACCCGGTGGAAATCCTTTATCATAAATAAGATAATTATCCTTAACTTTCATTTCAAAAGGTAAAATTCCTCCGGGTGATAAAAGATGGGAGTAATTAACAGGAAGACTTATTTTTAGAATTTTTTTAATTGTTTTATTCCTTGCATTCAGAAAAGTGTAAACTTCCGCCACTTCAAACATCTCATCAAAAGGCAAGAAGGCAATATGAGCCTTTTCAATAAAAAGATGGGAGGCATCCGAAGTTGTATCATAAACTGACAATTTTATACTTGAATTATCCCCTATGATCGGGTCTGTTCTGTAAGTTATTCCTTTATAAATAGTTTTAACAATATAAATACCTTTTTCTTTTTTATTCTTAAATTCAAACTTCCCTTTTTTATCTGTTTTAACGGTGAAAGAATCAAAAGGCATGAGAACCGTGTCAAGTTCAACAATTTTAACAGGATAACCGGTCAAGGGGATAGTATCATTGAAAAAAACCTGTCCTTCCAAAAAAATTGAAAAAATAAAAAATAAATTTATCATTTTTACTTTATAACCTTTTTCAATTTAAAAATTCAATTTTATTTTCTTAAAATATTTTTTTATGGAAAAAAACAAAAGATTCATTGAAGAAATTAAAAAAACTCATGATGAAATTTTAAAGATTCTTGAATTACCTTCAAGTGTGCTCCGGAAAAGTATCAAAAATTGGAGTATAAAGGAAGCAATTATTCATATAATTTCGTGGAGAGAAGAGGAATTGAGAATCATTAAAAAAGCACTTAATGAGCAAAATCCTGAATGGAATTATTTTTTAAAAAGCCAAAAAGACATTGATGATTGGAATAAAAAAGAAATTGAGAAAAGGATAAACAAAACCAAAAAAGAACTGAGAAAAGAACTTGAAAAATTGTTAAAGGAATGGATTAATTTTCTTAAAAAGATTAATGAAAGAGACCTCAAAAGAAAATTTCAGCCTCCATGGGAAGGAGAAACAACAATTGAGGAGTGTATTAAGGTGGAAATTGAGCACACAAAGGAGCATTTAAATAAAATAAAAAATGTTATTAAAAAATCCGTACCCCCGGATTTAAGTCTGCGTGACATTTATAAAGAAATAAAAGAGCAGGAAATAAAAGAACTTAAAAAGATGACAGTAGAGGAATCTGTTAAATTAACAGAGATGCTTTTAAGGGAGGTAAGTAAATGGAAGAAATGATAAGGAAGGTTTATAGAATATTGAAAGAATTAAAAATCAAATATGTGATAATAGGAGGAATACCCGCATCTATATGGGGAAGACCCAGAATGACGGTTGATGTGGATATTATAATTTTAATTGAGGAAAATAAAATTGACATTTTTCTGAATTCATTGAAAAAAGAAAAGTTTAAAGTTTATCCTCTGAATAAAATAAGGCAAAAACTTAAAGAAGGATTACCTGTTAAAATAGCATATACAAAACACTTATCCATAGATTTAAGAAAAGCATCTTATGGTATTGACATAAAAGCAATCAAAAGAGCAAAAATAAAAAAATTATTCAGTGTTCCTCTAAAAATATGCTCACCAGAAGATTTAATTATTTACAAACTTATAAGATTTGAGGAAATTGATATATTTGATATAAAAAACATACTTTTGAGATTTGGCAAAAAATTGAATTATGAATATATAAAAAAAACCGTAGAGGAATTTTCAAAAGAGACAGGAGATAAGAAAATAATTAAAAATATGAAAAAAATTTTAAATCTCTGAAAAATGAACACAATAAAAGCAATTTCCGATTTTATATTTGTTGAAAAATAGGGAAGTATATTTTAAAGGGTGATATAGGGGAGTTTGAATATTAAATTATGTTTTTACAAGTTTTCTCAACTGTAAAAAGAATCTTATGGTAAAAATAAAAGGCAATATTAAAATCACAGGTAAAAACCATTGAGGCATTTTTTTATCAATTGTTCCTTTGAATATTACGATTTCAATTATTAAAAGATATGCAGAGAGCCATACCGAAAGTTCAAGAAAGATTTTAAAATACTCATTTGTCCATTTACCCCTTTTTTCATAGGGGAGTTTATAAACATAAGAAAAAAATCCGGGTAAACTTAAAAGATAAGAGTATTTATTAATCAGAGTAAAGCGATATTTGACTATAAAAAAGAGTATTATCGGTGTTATGCTGAAAACAAAAGGAAGAATTAAAAATATAATTTTGCTTCCATAGGCATCGGGGTTTCCTTTGAAATTAAAATGCGTGGGAATTTTTTCTGGTAATGTAAAATAGGCATAAAAACCCACAGCAAAAATAAGCAATATACAAATCAAAAGCATATTCATCAATCTCTCACCCTTTTCATCAAAGGGTTCGTAGGGTATTTTAGTGTCCTGATTCTTCATGATTTTTATTATAAAATGTGAGTTCTATAATTTTGTTTGGATTTTTTACCTCTATGAATGTCTTTAATTCAATATCAGAAAGACCGATTCTCGCAATCCGGACATCCTCAAATTTAAATTTGCAGTTTTTTATGGCAATTCTTTTTTGAATATAGGTGCAGGTGAGAAAAAAAAGAAAGGAGGATATTGAAAATAATTTTTTCATGATTGTTAAGATATTTTATAAATACCGGGAAAATCAAACAATTAATATATATTAATTTCGGTTATAAATTAATGACTTTACTCCCCCACACAATAAAAATATCCATCCCTTGAACCGACAAAAACCTTTTTGTTATAAACAAGAGGAGTTGATTCAATGCCTCCGTAGGTTTTAAAAGAATCAATGAGTTTTATTCTTACCCTGAAATAATCCTCTTTTAAACTTTTTATTGCTTTTTTATCTTCTTTTTTTGATTTCTCAAATTTAATTTCATAAAGTCTTATTTTGCCGTCATAAGAACAGGTTATTATTCTGTTTTTGAAAATTAAAGGTGTTGAAATTGAACTCCCTGTAAAATCTTTGAAAACAAGAAAAGGGACAGGATATAAGGTTTTATTATCAGGTCCTTTTTCTTTCTTATCACTCAGTTTATCAATTGCAACCACATAGAAATATCCATCAAGTCCATTAAAAGCACATAATCTGGGCAAAGAATCACCTGCGTAATATTCATTTGATACAGCACTTCCTATAACTCCTCCTTCCCATTCTTTAATAATACTTTTTTTAACAGGAAACCACCAGATAACAGGATTTTTTTTATTAAAAGGGTCAATCAGAAAAACTCCGCCATTACCTTCAATAAATTCCTTTTCAAGGGTAAAAAGAATTTTCCCATCACTCAAAACATGAGGCGAACCATCCATATCAGCACCTGTTTTGAAATCAAATTTTATTTCAAAATTACTTGTATCAATTCCGTAAAGATGCCCTGAACCCGTTGAGACAAAAATCAGATTATTTAAAAGAGAAGGAGAGGATTCAACGACCACATTTCCTTTATGTTTATATGCTTCATAATCGGTGAAAAGTTTAACAGAATCAATTGTTTTTAATTTATTATTTTCAATAACTGACTTATAAAGATAACCGTTTTCACATGCCCAGTAAATTCTTTTATTTATAACAAGGGGAGAGGCATCAACATCCTTACTGAAACTTAAAGTTCCGGAAATTTTCCTTGAGAAAATTATTTCTCCATTAAAGGGTGAAACAATATGGAATGTTTTTATATCCTTATCCCTTACCCTTTTAAAAAGTCCTTTTCTTGAACCCTGGAGAATAAATATTTTATTTTCGTAGAAATAAAAGGAGGGAGTTCCTTTCAGAGCATCATTAAATTCCGTTTTCCATATTATTTTTCCTGTTTTTGCATTTACTTTAAAAAGAAAATGGGATAATGAAGGAATATATAAAAAGGTATCTTTTCCTTCTTCTGTTAAAAGAGGTTGTCCTGTCCATCCTGTTCCTGCCCACAGGAGTTCTCCGTGAGCCCCGCTTTTTGCCTTTCCCAGATATATTTTCCATTTCAGATTCAATTCAGAAGGGGGATTAATTCCGTAGAAATTTCTTTTTTCATTTCCGAGATAGGTGAGGTAGAGGATTTTGAGGGTCTGGGTAAAGAGTAAAATAGTTAGAAATTTCATAAGTAAGAAGAATATTAAAAGTTATAAGAATTTTTCAAATTATAGTTTGAAGAGTGTATTATATTATAAGTGATATTTTAGTTTTTTTCTTTCTTTAAAAGCTTATATATTTCTATCTCTTTTACGAATAAGGTGAAGAAAAAGGTTACACCAAATAAGAAGGATATGAAAAAGTCGCTTGCTACTTCATAAAAGGGAGGAGGTTGTAATTTAGAGGCTGTTAATTTTTTGAAAATATTTTTATAAGATAGTATTAATCTTACAAGTTGTGCAATTAAAATAATCCAAAAGAATGTGAGGGATGTTTTGTTGTTTTTCGTCAGACCTATTATTAATAAAGGGATTCCCAAAAAGATAAAAAGAGAATTGATTTTTAATAAAGCTAAAAATATATTTGAAGGAACCATAAAATTTTCAACATATGTCCATGTTATACCAAAGAGTAATCCGCATAAAATTGATAAAAGAACACGGAGTATTTTATTTTTTAAAATCTTTTTCATTGAAATTAAATTTTTTGTTAAATTGAATTTGCATTTCAATCATTTTCTCATTAAATTTTTAAATATGGAATTTAAAAGGGAAAATTTGAAATTTGTTCCCGAAAAACCGGGAGTTTATCTTTTTTATGATAAGAAAAAAAGACTTCTTTATGTGGGAAAGGCGAGAAATTTAAGAGAGAGAATCAAAACCCATATGAATATGGAATATGAGAATCCGAGACTTAATTTAATGATTAAAAAAGTTTCTGATTTTGAATTTATCACAACATCATCGGAACCCGAAGCCCTTTTACTTGAGAATAACCTCATTAAAGCAAAGAAACCGAAGTTTAATATAAGGTTAAGGGATGATAAAAAATATCCCTATTTGAAAATCACTTTGAATGAAATATATCCCAGAATTTTTACAACAAGGGATTTAAGGGATGACGGTTCTGTTTTAATAGGTCCTTTTCATTCTGCAAAATCTTTAAGAAGAGCACTCAGGATGACATTGAGAATTTTTCCGATAAGAACATGCAAGTATAAATTACCCTCAAAAAGAAAAATAAATCCCTGCCTTGAGTATGAATTAAAAAGATGTCCTGCTCCCTGCGTTCCGGGATGGGTTAAACCGGAAGAATATAAAGAAACCGTGAAAAAAGCAATTGACTTTTCATGGGAAGAACGGAAAGTGTTGAGGATTATCTTTCAAAAGAAATAGAAAAAGCAAAGCAGAATCTTGAATTTGAAAAAGCGGCAAGATTAAGGGATGCCCTTTATTCAATAAGGGAACTTTCAAGAACCCAGCAGGCGGTTCTTAATGAGGATAAATCGGTTGATATTATCACCTGTTCAATCCATCACCCCTATGCTTCGGTTTGTTTATTCAGAATAAGAAACGGAAAACTTCTTGACAGGGAAACTTTTATACTTGATGCACCTTTGGGTTCAGAGGAAAAAGATGTTATATATTCTTTCTGCCTTCAATATTACCTTTCAGGAATTCTGGGTGCAAAGGAAGTTATTGTTAAAAGTTTTTTTGATGAGTTAAAGGAAATAGAAAAGGCACTTTCGGTTAAAAGAAATGTTCAGGTTAAATTCAGAGAACCTGATACAGAAGAAGAGAAAAATCTTTTGAAACTTGCAGAAGAAAATGCAAGGTTTAAACTTGAGGAATATTATATAGAGAAAAAGGGAAAGATTTTGCCGTCAAAAGGAGTAATTGAATTAAAGGAGACACTTAATCTTGAGAAATTTCCCTTCCATATTGAATGTCTTGATATATCGCATACTTTCGGAGATGAAAGGGTGGGTGCAATTGTTGTTTTTAAAAACGGAAAGCCTGATAAAAAATCATACAGAAAATTTAAAATTAAGACAGAATCCGCAAAATCAGATCCTCATATGGTAAGGGAAGTTGTTTTGAGAAGATTTAAAAGGTTGAAAGAGGAAGAAGAAGAATTTCCCGATTTATTTATAATTGACGGCGGAAAACCACAGCTTTCAGCAGCAATTTCTGCTTTAAAGGAAATCGGAATTTCCAATGTAAATGTATGTGCCTTTGCAAAGACCTTTGACCAGCTCTATTTTCCTGATGGAAGACTTGTAATGATTCCGAAAAAATCCTACGGGATAAAGCTTTTAAGAAATATAAGAAGTGAAGCCCATAGATTTGCTGTTTCCTATCACAGGGTTAAAAGGGGTAAAAAGGTAAAAGTTTCGGAACTTGATGGAATCCCGGGAATAGGTGAACACAAAAAAATGGAAATTCTGAAATATTTCGGTTCAATTGAAAAATTAAAAGGTGCATCTGTTGATGAAATTGCAAGGGTTAAAGGAATAGGAAAAAAACTTGCAGAGATAATATATGAAAAATTACACGGTTGAAATAATATCACCTTTCGGGGAGATTTCTATTGATTTTGAGGATGGTTTAATAAGAGAAATAAGGCTTGGAAAGTTTAAAAATTATGGAACTTTGGAATTACCTGAGGTTAAAGAAAAGAGAATTTCAAGAATGGTGGAGGAGTTTAAAAATTATTTTGAAGGGAAGAAAGAAAATTTTAATTTTTCAAAGGGATTAATTGATTATGAAAGATTAAGTGATTTTCAGAAGAAAGTTTTTAAAGAACTTTTAAATGTAAAATGGGGTAATGTCATAACCTATTCAGAACTTGCGGAAAGGTTGGGGAATAAAAATTTAAGAAGGATGGTGGGACAGGCTTTAGCAAAGAATCCTTTTCCTGTGATAATTCCATGTCACAGGGTTGTGGGTAAAAAAGGTTTTATCGGATTTTCAGCAGGTATTGAATGGAAAAGGAAACTTTTGGGACTGGAGGGAATAAGGATGCTCTTCTGATATCTTCAAGAAAATGTGTATATTCATAGGTTTTGGTGTTAGGAGGGTATTTTGTCATTATGACAATTGCGGTAATAAAGGTAAATTATCAAAAAGTTGAGGTGAAACTTTTATAAAAAATTGTGTAATATTTTTTATTATATTTCAAATCTTTATGGAGATTTTCAAAAAATTAATGAGAAAAGAATATGAAATTCCTGAATTTTATTTGTTAATTAAAAATTAATACCTCTTTAAATATTGAAAATTATACCCTCTGCGAACCCACCATAAGAAATTTCCCTTGCCCCACCCCCCTATTACTTAAAAAATTCGGAGTTAAGGATTAAATTTTCCCTTCAAATTTCCTGTTATGGAGATCCTATTTCAAAAGTTATTGAAAATCAATAACTTACAAAATCAAATGTCAAATACGGGTATAAATAATCAAACTTGCATTTTTTATTTTTTGATGGTATTATATAATGCAAACCCGAATCAGGCGGACAAAAAAGGAGTAGTTTTGATGAAATTTTTTATTTTGTATTTTCAATTTGCAAA